>JAPLFT010000086.1 GCA_026390535.1 Pseudomonadota bacterium | reverse complement strand
AAATGAAAAAGATTTTTCTAGTAATTTTATTTATTACTTTCTCTTTAAACATTTTTGCGGAAGATTCTATTTTTGATAAAATAGAAAAATCTAATTGTCTGCGCAATATGATCTCCTTTTACTTAGATGACGCTTGGGATTCCTATTTTAAAAGTAAAGATTTTAAGGAAATTAGAAGTAATAATTGTTTTCCATATGTTTCGGTAGAATGGATTGGGCAAGAAGAATTTTTAAAAAGATCAATTTATAATGACCCAGACAATACTGTTCTATTAAAGCTTAATCTTTTCAAGTTTTGTACAGAGTCAATTGCTGAATCAGAATGGGAAGAAATACAAGTATCTTGTAGACTAGATTATCTAAAGATAGATGGTCTTTCTTTAAATGGCTGTAGTAGCAAAGATGTATATTACGGAAAATTTCCTTATAAACACAAAAAGTTAGAACTAAAAGATGTGAGTGTCCCTTCAAATTATTTGAAGGAATTTTGTCCTGAAATTTTTTAGAGTTTATTTCTTGGTCTTTCAGAAAATTATAGTGTTCTAGATATTAGAACTACAGGCACACCAACATTCAGCGCCATCTCATTAAAATGCTCCAGCACATCCTGAAAATCCGAGGCCTCTGATTTAGAGAGCCCAGAACTTACGGCGTGAAGATCATCCACTATAACCATGTCTATCATACCCTTTTCTTTTAGCTCCTGGACCTTAATCCAGAAATTACTGGATATCTCACCCTCTGCTACGTGAAAATTCGAATTATAGATAATCGCACAGGCTTTTTCAAAAATATCCTGAGCCTCCGTTATAAGAGCACCTTTTTTTACCATGGTCTCATTAACGCCGCTAAGGGCCATCACCATCTTTGCAATTACTTCTTCCCGTGGTATCTGAAAACTCAAATACAGAACACCCTTACCCTGGCCTATTACGTCCAAGGACAAAAGAATTACCGGATCCTTAAGCTCAAACTCTCCCCTTGGAGCATCAAGCAAAGTAAGAGGAGCTTTTATTACCGAGCGGGAAATCCCCGTCGATAATAAATTAAACCCCAAACCTCTGACATTGGAAAAAAGACGTTTTGTTCTGATACTGTTTAGATTTAAGACGCTATTTTCAATCTTACTGCTAGGCAGCTTCGGCTCAACTCTGGCAAACCCCATCATTCACCCCCGCGAGAACTTGAGAAGCAACAACACGTGCTTCAGGAACAGAATGTATAACCCTTACTAAAATTATCACTCATGTCCTTTTTAACTGCAATGATAATTTATGACATTTTTGTGAAAAGACCTCTAATCCCCTGTTTTCAGGCCTAAAGCCGATGTCCCCGCACAGTCCTGTCATCAAAATCGGGAAATCAAACTCATCAGGATTTAGGATTGACTTTTTTAAAAGTTTTCTATCCCTTGTGCAAAAACCAAGTATCGGCTTTATACTGTTTAATAATTCAGGCGGGTTGTCCTTTTTGTTGCAATGGTGCGGCATCTGATAGATCAGGTTTGAACTCTCTATTTTGTGTTTTTGCAGGATACTTTCAAGATGTTTTTCCGGTAAATCTGAGCTGATTACAAAATTATAGCTTCCAATAGTCATAATGAATGATAAAACAGTCTCGTTGTTCTCCTTATTCCACATCAGTCCTTTATCCCGATCTTTATTGCGCACATGATATTTTTTGTTGTGTTTACGTTTTGTTTTACGTTCATAATAACAATTTGGATAAATAAATTTTATTGTATTTGTATTATCCAAATCAAGACTCATTCCATCACACGCAAAAATAAAATTAGTTTTATCTATAAGACCATTTTGTAGAATATAGTTATATTCCGATGGAGATATTACGACATTTCGCACATAAAACTCATTTAAAAAATCCGCCAGCCCTCCTGCATGATCTGCGTCACTGTGGGTGATTATCAGATAATCAATATTATCTATTTTTTTTCTTTTGATTTCTTTTATTATTTTTTGAGAACCAAAGCCTCCAAAGCCTGTATCTATAACAATATTCCTTGATCTTGTGCTGGCAAAAATAATATCTCCACTACCTCCAAACAGTTTTGGTTTCTGTAGTTCAAAATTTATAAGTTCTTTGTCATTCCAGTGGTCATATCTTAGGTAAAGAACAGTCGAGACTATTATAGAGGCCACGGTTGAATAGAACCATATAACCTTTTTTCTGTTAAAAGATTTATAGTATTTTATGGAGATAAAGAACAGGATCAAAACCGCATATAAAATTATAATTTCCGTTGTATTGATATTGAATGTTTTTATCTTCGTATAATCACTTATATGGCTGAAGAATCTTAGCAATAATAACAAAACATCCGTAGATAAGTTCATAATATATATAACACCGTGTAATCCGGAAACAAAAAGTAATATCAGGATAATGTTAAGCGGATAATATATAAAGCTGAAGAATGGTATTACGACGGAATTGGCTAAAATATTATTAACATCAAAAGTTCCACTGCTGTGGAGGTTTAGAGGGATCAGAAATAAATAGATAACGACACACATGTATATGGTTTTTCTGGTGGAAGACAAAAATATTCCAAGTACGGCTATAAATGAATAATAAAAGGAATATGAATATATTGAATCCGGAAGAAAAAATAAGATTATTGATGCCGTGATCGATAGGACAAGAAGTTTATTCTTGAATACAGGGATAAAAAGCGCGATCGATCCAAAAAGAAGCATGATTATGGCACGCAGTCTTGGGATCTCCGGACCTATAAAAACCAAAAATAGGGTATTCCCTTTTTGCGGAAAGACGGGAAAAACACATACAGAATTATATTAATGGATAAAAAAATAAAAAGAGTCAAACTCCCTATATGTAGTCCGGCAATACAAAGCAAATGTCCGGTACTGGTATTATAAAAATACGGAAGGTAGGTATAATGTTCTTTATCGTTTTTTTGCTTACAACCCAAAATGGCTGATGAATATATATATGAATATCTTTTTTCTTCATTATTTTTAAAAAGATCAGACTTGCATATAACTGCTTTAGATATCTGGTTTGGTGTACCAAATGATAGTGCATATAAAAGAGATATAAGAAGCGCTGATAAGACTAGATAATTTATTTTCATAGTATCGGATTTGGATAGAGCAAAAAGCACCCTACTCATTATATAGGTATTAACTAGCGGCTATTGTTCAGTATTTAATGTTATTGTCCGGAATCCGCTTATATTTACCTTGTTTTTTATTGACAATAACTATATAACTTGATATAATAATGGTAAGAGCATCCGAATAAACAGGTTGGAATTATGATTAAAAAGAAAAAAAAGAAAATCAAAAAAGTAGAGAAAAAAGACCTTAAAAAAATTAAGGGCGGCGTAGACATTGTTGAAGAATTCATGGATAAGGCCCTTAAGTTGCAACAGGCCAAAGGCACACACGTTGCCGTTGATGTAGGCTGGGGCAGAGCGGGATTGGGACTAAAGATTAAGTGGTAATAAAAAAATAGCTAAATATGACCCTCTGATGTAACATTTTACATTAGAGGGTTTTTTATGCCTGAAAAACACAATGACCAAATACTGAGCAGGTCGCCCAATCAATTCAGCAAAAAATTTCAAACCATTCTTTATAGTGAACCAAAACATCTTGCTATTATGGGGTTTTATCTGATATTCGCCACTGCTATAATACTCGGCACTTGGTCTTTTCTAACAACAGTTAATAAATCATATGTTATCAAAGGTGAGATAATCCATCTTATTCCCGATATCTCTATACGACCAAATCACTCTTTTGAGTTCAGACGTCATACCACACATATAGGACAGGTAGTAAAAAAAGGAGATATCCTTTTCGAATATTATGATCAGGAAAAAAGGATAGTGCCGTTTTTTTCACGTACAGAGGGAAGTGTTTCTCAAAAAGCTGATCTTAAACAGGGAGTATTATACCCGGTATCAACAGAGGTTATAACTATTCGTCCTGAAGAAGAGGACACGGCAGTAAGGCTATATATACCGGATAATCTTCTCAATAAGGTCAAAATAGGAAATAAGGTAATATATCATTTTAATTTTTCATTCGGACCAAAGAACAAGATTATAGAGGGTACAATACTCACGGAACCCATGTTAAATAATAATCAATACGTTGTTGAGGCAAAGATAGATGATGAAAGCCTTAAATTCCTGACTGAACAAAAAATAAAACTTATAAGTGGTCTCCCTGTAACGACAGAAATGATTATCGGAAAGGAAAGGCTTATCTCCAGGTTCCTGGGGGTTAAATTATGAACAACAAAAAAATACTGGACGTCATATCGTCCATAAAAGATCGATCTATATTTAATTTTTTTACAAAAGAGGACCTTGTAGAGTTATCCGAATATTCAAGGATCAGCACGCTAAAAAACGGTGAGACATTCATAATACAGGGAGAAAAACCTCATGAGATAGCAATACTTCTTGAAGGGCGCGCACATCTTTTTAACAAATTACCCAATGGTAAAGAGTTCCACGCAGGAGAATTAAAAACATTCCGTTCCGTGGATCTTTCTGCAGTATTGCTCGATACACCATGGCATTATTCCGCACAGATGGATACAGTGGGGAATGTTCTCTTTATTCAAACCTCTCCCCTGCTCTCTATGCTTAAAAAACATAAAAAAGAATATGATTATCTTAAAACAATGACCACAGATCCTGAAGTACAGGACTTTTTAAGACCCATTAAATATCAAAAAGGTGTTGATATAAAAGATATCAAAAATTTTGTTCTGTCTTTTGATATACAGGCGTTCAAAAAAGACGAGATTATACAAAAAGAGAACACAAAACAGTCTCATGTATTCCTTCTAAAAGAAGGTAGAGTTCAGATAATTCAATTTAACGATAATATCCAAAAAGACAAAATCTTAACAAAGATTGAGCCACCCATGCTGTTCGGTCATCAGCAGTTAAACATAAAAGGAAAAGCACATATATCCATATATACGTATCAGACTTTAGAAGATTCCATCATCTACAAAATACCGCTTAAAGCATACATTGCTCTTATAAAAAAATATTCTTTTATAAAATCAATATACGACGGTACTAACGATGTTAAACCGGAAATAAAGGAATATGAAATAAAAAGACCCAAGGTAAGTGATATATCGGAAAAAAATATGTTGGAAAAAGATGAACTTGATGACAGCGATGAATTTGATTATGAAAAGGACAAAAAATATAATAAAAAATTCCCGATCATAATACAACATGATGAAATGGATTGTGCGGCCGCATCCATGGCAATGGTATCAAAGTATTTTGGAATAGATATGGGAGTTCCGTTTTTTAGGAATTCCATAGATGTGGGGGTAGACGGTGCCAGCCTCTACGGTATAGCCGCGGCTGCAGAGAGAATCGGATTATTGACAAGAGGGGTACAGGTAGACCTAGAGGATATTAAAGATATCAAGCTTCCGGCTATAACAACTCAGGGATATCATTTCGTGGTAGTTTACGATATCAGCAAAAAACACATTATTATCGGCGACCCGGCTATAGGGATTAGAAAAGTAACACACGAAGAATTTAAATCAAAATGGAATAATATACTTTTGTTATTCAACGCAACAACGGAGTTTTATAAAAATGAGCCTAAAAAAGAGAACATAGAGATATATTGGGAGCTTTTAAAACCTTATAAAAAAATCTTCATTCAGATAATACTTATTTCTCTGCTTCTAAATTTTATGGGGCTGGCAACACCGTATTTTTCTCAACAGATCATAGATAAGGTTCTAATAAACTTTGATTTTGGTCTGCTGAACATAATCGGTGCCGGTTTCCTGATCTTCATCATTATGGTATCCATATCCGGGCTTGTAAGACGATATCTGACCGCATTTATATCCCTTCAGATAGATATAGAGATGAGTGCACAGCTTTTTAGACACATATTCAGACTGCCGGCATCATTTTTTGCAAGTCGCAGGACCGGTGATACATTAATGCGCCTAAATGACATCCAAGTAATAAAAAATTTCATTTCTCAGCAGGGAATTGAATTTTTGATAGATATCCTGATGTCCGTTATTTATGTAGCCGCTATTTTCATACTCAGCGCAAAAATAGGATTTATATTTCTTATAGCCGTCGCTGTTCTTATCATATGTACCATATTTGCTTCTAAATTCATATATAGATATTATTCAGAAACAGTGGCTAAATCGACGGAAGCACAGACAATTCTGGTAGAAGGCGTAAAGAACATAAACACATTAAAGATCTTTTCTGCAGAGATCCCCTGGCGTTGGAAGTGGGAAGAAAAATACGCAAAGTCGTCGACCTGGCAGTTAAAGATGAAACATGTGGGCAATTTCTACACTCTTGTTGTAGAACTTTTCTATAAGGGCATTCCGCTTTTGGTTCTATTCATGGGTGCAAAGATGGTCATTTCCGACACAATGACCATAGGTACCATAATCGCATTGATGTCGTTGTTCGCTATGGCATTGGGTCCGATATTGAATATCTCAAATATATTTATAACACTTCAGGAGGTAAGGTTCGGCATTTCAAGATTAAACGACATCTTCTCTACTTTTCCGGAAGATAGACTGCAAAAGTATCTTCCTCTATCCGCAGAATCCGTAAAAGGACGTATCTCATTCAAAGATGTATCTTTTAGATACGGCAACGAGGAATCACCCCTGATCTTAAACAAAGTAAATGCAGAAATAAAATCAGGACAGGTTGTTGCACTTATAGGCAGAAGCGGTTCCGGAAAAACCACGATGGTACAATTGATAAACAGACTCTTTGAACCGTTTGAAGGAAAGGTGCTCATAGACGGATATGACGTAAAACATTATCCTCTGACGGAACTTCGACGTGTGATAGCAATGGTAACCCAGGATTCAAGATTATTTTCTGGTACAATATTGGATAATATATCTATAGGTGACCAATTCCCTGATATTAAGAAGGCTACAGATGCATCAATCCTTGCGGGAGCAGATAGTTTTATACGTCAGCATCCGGACGGATATTTCAGGCAGCTTTTTGAGGATGGTACCGGACTTTCTGCCGGACAGAAGCAACGCATATCAATAGCACGTGCTCTTTACAGAAATCCGAAAATATTGATTATGGACGAAGCTACAAGCTCATTGGACCCTGAGAGCGAACTGGCCATAAGTGAAGCTATGCCCAATATCTGTAAGGACAGGACAGTGGTACTTGTCGCACACAGACTGATTTCAATTAAAAACTGCGATAAGATTTTTGTCCTTAATGAAGGTGAGATAATAGAAGAAGGCACTCGCACCGAACTTTTAAAGAACAATGGTGCTTATGCACACTTTACGAGAATATCGGATTAAAAAAATTGATGGAGGCTGAAATGGCAGATTCGAATGAAACAAATATTACTCCCGGTATGAAAAGATACATAGATAAAAACAATGCCTATTTAAAGAACCGCAGCGAATATATAAAGAATGTGGTAAAAAAATGGAAGTTCGACACAATTTCAGTGCACGGCCTTTATTCCGTAAAGGATGCGATAGAGGATTATCAAGGCTCAATAATAGAACCCATATTTATGAGCACATCCCAGGTATTCAACGACTCAGATGAGATGGAGGCTGCACTATCTTATCTGATCCCGTCATGGACTTATTCCAGGATAGCAAACCCTTCTACGTATTATTATGAGTGGACAATTGCGCTCTTGGATGGTTATGGTTTCAACGGTGAAACATCCTGTTGCTCTACGTCTTCCGGCATGGCCGCCATAATGACGGCTGTTCAGCCGTTTCTCATTCACAAAAGTAAATCCAAGCAGGAACCCAGAAATTTTGTAGCTAGTAGCCAGTGTTATGGAGGAACATTTCAGCAGTTCAGCATACGTCTTATGGAAGAACGTGGCATTGAGTGTCGTTGGGTTAGGAATACAGCAGACATTGAAGAGTGGGCAGAAAAGATAGATGAGAATACCCGCTTTCTCTACGGAGAACTTCCAAGCAATCCTTGTCTTGGATTTTTTGACATAAAGGCCGTGGCCGATCTTGCACACAGCCATAACATCCCTCTAATTTGTGATAGCACAATAGCTACCCCGGCACTTTTACGTCCCATCGAACACGGTGCAGACATTGTCGTTCAATCAGTCACAAAGACAATGACAAGCAGCGGATTTGGGATTGCCGGTGCTGTAATAGCACGTCACAATCTGACTTCAAACATAGATAACGATGCCATGAAGAAGGATTTTGCAACCTATATAAAATATCTGCCAAACAGAGATTACGGTCCGAATCTGCATCCTATGCAGGCTATCATGACCTTAAATGACCTTCGAACCCTTAGGTCGAAAGTAGATCTTTTAAGCAAAAATACAATGAGGGTTGCCCAATATTTGAGCACTCACAATAAAATTGAGAGCGTTCAGTATCTGGGACTCCCCAATCATCCATTATACAAACTTGCCAGCAGATACCTGTGGCTGGTTGATGCTGAATACGACCCTGAATACAAAAAACCAGTAAATCGTTACGGCCATTTGATGTCTTTTTGTATAAAGGGTGGAGCCGTTCAGACCAGAAAATTCTTTGATTCACTTAACAATATATTCCGGGCTACTGACCTGGGGCGTATCAAGAGCGTTGCAACGATCCCCGCTATATCTACCCATCAACAGCAGGGTCAGGCAGGCAGAGTTCTTGCAAACATTCCAGATAATCTAGTCCGCCTGTGTGTTGGTGCGGAACATCCGGACGATATTATCGCTGATATTGAACAGGCATTAAAAAAGATCTAAAAAAATCTTTCTGATTCATTTCCTTTAGAGAACCTTCTTTGACGCTTATCTCGTCAAAAACTTGCACGTTGTCAGGCTTTATACCGCTTCCCCAAAGAATAACGGGGACAGGAACTTTCACATGGTTTCTAAATTCAACCGGGGTTGAATGGTCTGGAAGTAATGCTATCCTGACATCAATTCTCTTTTCTGCAATCCCCTTCAATATGGGAGCAAGAAGTCTATTATTAATATCCTCTATTACTTTTATTTTTAAATCTAAGTCACCGTCGTGGCTTGCTTCGTCTGCAGCTTCAACATGCAGATAAACGTAATCATATTTTTCAAGTGCAGAAAGTGCAGCACGTGCTTTTCCCTCGTAATTTGTTTTATAATTTCCGGTAGCACCGTCTACCTTGATTATATCCATTCCGGCGTAAATGCTGAGACCTTTTATTAGATCCACAGCGGTTATAGTCGCTCCGCTAAGGCCAGTGAGTTCACGTATAGTCTTCATTTTTGGCTTATACCCCTGTGCCCATGGCCAGATTAGGTTTGGATGTTTGAGGTTTTTTTTCGCTTTCTCAATATTTGAAGGAAGTTTTTCAAGTATTGTTTTTGATCTCATGATTAGTTTGTTTAAGGTTTCGGCTGTGGCTTTTCCCTCAGTTCCTCCACTTTCAACCATAATACTTTTATATTTTTCTCCCAAATAATCATGCGGCGGATAGCATTTGATCCTATCGCTGCCACCGCCAATAACAAGTAGATGCCTATAGTGGAAACCCTGATAGAATTTTATGTCTTTCTCTCCAAGTTTTTCATTCAAAAGATTTAGGATCTCACCAGCCTCTTTATGTTCCAGATCCCCGCCGGAGTGACTCTCCATTTTATCATCTTTCACATAGACTAGGTTACAACGCATCGCCAAGTCTTTAGGGTTCAGGCTTACACCAAGGCTTGCAGCTTCAAGCACACCACGCTGACAATAATTTTCTCTTGGGTCATAGCCTATGATGGAAAGATTTGCAACTTCAGAACCAGGAGGCAGATCGTCGGGGACGGTCTTAAAGGTACCCGTAGCACCCTCTAAGGCCAATTTATCCATAAGGGGTTTTTTTGCTACCATCAACGGTGTCTTATTACCCAGTTTTTTTATGGGGTAATCGGACATACCGTCGCAGACTATAATGAGACGTTTCATTTTTTCTCCATCAAAAATTGTCTTTAAGCAATCTGTACAGAGACGCATAGTTTGCATCTATGGTTTCATATTTTTCTTTGAGCTTATCAAGCCCTACAAGACTCCTTGGTGTCTCCGGTTCAATGTTCAAGATCTTATGAATCTTTTCCGGGAACTTTGCCGGATCTGCAGTCTCAAAACTTACATAGAGTTTTTTATTGTCATCAGGATACTCTTTCAGATACTTTTCCAGCCCATACCAGGCCACCGCACCATGAGGTTCAAGTAAAACTTTATATTTTTTATAGACGTTATTAATAGTCTCTTTGGTCAGAGCATCATTTACTGAAATCGCATAGAAAAATTTTCTCATTTCCTCCAGGCGCGGAGCCTTGTTTATATTACCCTTCTCATCCATCTTACCGCCAAAGGCGTCAATGAGTCGGACAAAATTTGAGGGATGTCCGACATTCATGGCATTGGAAATGCACTCTATAGAAGGTTCTATCTTCTCATATGTACCATTCGAGAAAAATCTAGGGACCTCGTTGTTGGCATTGGTCGCAATAATAAATTTTTCAACAGGGAGCCCCATCTTCCAGGCAAGGACACCTCCCATAAGGTCACCAAAATTACCGGAAGGAACGGAAAAAATAATTTTATCGTCTATATTTTTTGTGAGCTTAGCATGAGCCCAGAAGTAATATACAGATTGCGGAAGCAATCTAGCTATATTGATTGAATTAGCCGATGTAAGATTTAATCCCTTAAGTTCTTTGTCTGCAAAAGCTTCCTTGACCATGGCCTGGGCATCATCGAATTTACCTTTTATTGCCACTGCCTTTATGTTGCCGCCTAAGGTCGTCATCTGCTTGCGTTGTTTGTTCGAGACTTCGTTGATCGGGAAAAGTATCACAACATCTATATTCTTAATATTATGGAAGGCATGAGCTATTGCAGATCCCGTATCACCGGAGGTTGCAGTAAGGACTCTCAGCTTTTCGCCCTTTTTAATAGCGAACTGCATGAGCCTTGACATGATCTGAGCGGCAAAATCCTTAAAAGATGCCGTTGGCCCGGTATCTAGGCGCATGAGGAATTTGTTTTCAGTTACATTTTCAAGCCTAGGGTAAAAGGTATATGCACTTTTGCACATCTCTAAAAGATCTTTTGGGGGTATTTCTTTAAGATATTTACTGAGTATTAGAGCCGCTAGCTCGAAATATTCTAAGTCTCTCATCTTTGCAAAATCTTCTTTAGTTATTTTAGGAAATTTATCTGGCATATAAAGGCCCTTGTCCGGAGCTTGGCCTGTCAATATAGCAGAAAAAAAATCAACGGCTGGTGCTTTTTGGTTGGTGCTGTAATATTTTATATCCATATATTTACAGGAAAAATATCACAATAACTGTTAAGCACAAGCCAGAAAAGAGAAATAATTTAGGGTTATTAGGACGATCTAGAAAACTCTTATGAGTACCAATTTTACGTCACCCCTTGATAGTGTGATATTTTTTATTATTTCCTGACCTATCTGACCCGATGCCTTTGTTGGTTTAAAAACAAGTTCGTTATCTCCTTCAGGAAGCGAGATTCTGGCTATCTGAAAACTCTTGGGCAGCGTGGACCAGCTTCTTGTATCCGCCTGTGTGGACGCAGCATGTAAAAGCAATCCTGTTATAATACCCGCCGCCTCACTCTTTGTTGCCTTTGCTACGCCATAACCTATTCCCACCTGGGTGCCTATACCGAGAAGTCTTTTAGCGACGATCTTACCCACCCTTTCATCCAGATTTTTTCTTGCTATGATCTCAAGGTCAGTTACTTCTCCGGTAATCCCCAATTCCTTTCCCTCAGAATTAAAGGCAAGAAGATTCCCCACGTTATAACTCCTGGTATAAAACTCAGGCAACATATCATTCCTTGAGCTTTGTCTTTTAATTGGAATTTCTCCGGCAGAGAATAATACGATAACGTCGCCACATTTTTTACAGATATTCTTATAGTAATCCCTCAGTTCAAGATCCGGATATTCTTTTTCAAGCTCCATGGCTCTATTAAGATTATTGGACAGTCTTGACGTTCTATATGCATCATAGACGGCCTGTTTAAAATACGGAGCAAGGGCCATTGTGTGTTCATAGTCTATTCTGGCGTCGCTGTATTTTTTCTGGATATCGTAAATAGACGCCGATAAATACCAGGCTATGGGACTTTCCTCAAAAGAGTTCATGCCCTTGTCTCTTAATTTATTTATAATATTATTTATCCTTCTGCATTCAACAACAGCATCGTCGTATTTCTCTTCCATGTAATAGGAAAGCGCCAGATAAAAATTTATCATTATGAGTTCATAGTCCAGAGGATAGAATTTTTTATAAGTATCCGTTGTTACAACAGATACAACTTCTTCATTTATACTCGTATAATCCTTGATCCTTGTAAGTTCCTCCGCCTTTGTAAAGACCTCTATGGCTCCCTTATAGTCTTTAGCCTCAAAGAGCGCTGTACCTCTATCCAACAGGAATAATATCTGATCTTTGCCGCTCTTTTCCGATTTATCTTTGATAAGATCCGCGGCTTCTTTAAACTGCCCTTTCTGGAATTTGGAGAAAAATCCCCCCTGATCCGTCATGTAGCTTGAACATGAGGAGATAAATACTCCCAGTAGAGCCAGGATTAAAAAGCAGCGAGCTTTAGCGGCCATATTTCACAATATCACATTGATATAGAACGTTTTTTATAAAGTTTCTTTACTTCCTTTTCGTCAGACCATGAGATTATGCCTGTCGTTATATTGGTGGAATTTAATGTAAGTTTATAATAGATAACTTCCTTGTCCCCGACTTCCTGAACTATAGATGTAAAATTTCCGGTCAATATATAGTCGGAACCTATCTGGAAGCCCCTTTTCTTTGCGGTTTCCTTACTTACATTACCGCTGTTGGTCTGATATTCATATTCCGCCGACAGTGTCCCTCTTTCCTGTTTATTATGAAAAGCAACTTTTCCTGTCTTTATAAGGGCAGCCCGGATCTTATCCGTTAGAGATTGCATATCTATATGCTCGCTCGTGGAATTAGTAACAGTTTCTACCTGAAACACGGGCTTACTTGTCTGGTCCTTTATTATAGAACTTTCTTCCAAAGATTTTGTAAGAGCGTCAGCCAATATTTTCATATCAGACTCGTTAAATTTGTCATTTAAGAGAATTACCCTGTCGGGATCTGTGTATTCTCCTTTTGTAAACGCCCTATTCGTTGAGCACGAGGATAAAATAACCAAAGTAAAAATTGATACGATCAATAGGTATTTCATAGTTCCTCCTTTTTATACCAATTTAAGATCAAATTTATACTAATTTGCAGTCAAGATGCAGACCGAGGAAGCCTTGAAGTCCGCAATGCAGGCGTATATGAACATACGTCGAAGAGCGGACAAGAGGCTGACGAAGGTATGCGCTTGAATGCAAATTAGTACTCCAAAGTTTTGTAGTAAATCCTTACAGAGTGTAATACAATTTAGTTAATATTATGTCAAAGCTCGTATTATCCTATTTTATTTTTTGTTCCGTCCTTATGGCTAATGATGCCTCCTATTACATAAAGGAGGCGGGATTAAGGGAAGTCGGCCCCCAAAAGCTAAGCACGGCATCAAAAAAATTCTATCAGGGATTTGACGAGTTTGTGAACGGTAAATATAGCGCGTCATACAATTCGTTCCTTGCCGCGTCACACGACCCAAAAATCACCAAGGAAGAACAGGGCATAGCTCTATACAACGCCGCACTTAGTCTTGAGCGTTCATCAAAATACGATAAAGCCATTAAGATATATAAAGATGTAACAAAAGAAAAAGCATATGTTCCTCTCTTAAAAGATTCTTATTACAGGATAGGGGCATGTTGCCATAAACAAAAAAACTGGACCTGCGTTATAGAAAGTCTTAACAATTGGAAGAATTCCCAATCCGAACTTTCTCTGGTGGAGGAATTTGAATTCAGGGTCAGAAAAGGGACCGCTTATTTTGAACTCCAGTCATACAGGGATGTACTGGATTATCTTGAATCTGCAGTAAAGGTATTAAAAGATAAAAAATCTTTTCTTATTCTTAATGCAAAAAATATGGGTTATCCCGAGGGTAAAGTAAACGTTCTCGGATTGTGGGCACTTGAAGATCTAGCAATGGCTTATATAAAGATCGGAGATAATATAAAAGTATCTTATCCTTCCGGGAATAATAAAGATGTTATTCTTGATCATCTGAATAAACAGATAGACCTTAAAGCATATTATTATTTAAAAGCCCAGGATACATATATAGAGATGTTGGATCACGGCGACAGGGATACCGCAACCAAAGGTATATATCTTTTAGGAGATCTTTATAAAGGTATTTATAAAAATCTCCTTGAAAGTGAAATTCCTCCGGAAATAAAACATAAAAAATTAAACAAGGAATATATCAACGAATTAAAGGAAGCTTTAAAACCGTTACTTAAAAAATCAGAGACTGCTTTTGTAAAAAACAGAGATGCCGGAGAAGAATATAAATTTAATAATGAGTGGATAGATAAGAGCAGATCGGCTCTAAAGACACTTTGGAATTAAAGTTTTTTTACAGCAGAAACCAAAGCTTCCGCTTCTTTTGGATTACCAAATCTTATAGCAGTCCCGTAGTTACCGTTGTTGTCCAATCTTGTTTCATATATCTCGCCGGTAATTGAATTTTCCATGATTCCCTGAATAAGAAAAGTATATGTAGAATTTTTTTCAGTCTTAGAACTGATCTTTTTCAAAAGATACATTCCGCCGGTGCTTATATCTTTAAGGTGGTAGTAATTTATAATTTCACCGGTATCCTCTTTGACGAGAATATTCTGGTTAGGAGTTATTCTTTCCGCTGTTCTTCTGTTTATCATATTAATGCAAGCGGCATGCCATAAGAATAATACTAATAACCGCTTAAAATCATTAATAAATCATATATCTCCTCTTGTGACAAATAAGTAAACATTTTTTCATGTTTTAATAAAACATTAATATGAAATACCTTAAAACCCTTTATGAATCAAGGTCTTAAGGAAGTGTCTAGAAAGTAATCGCTATTGTAAAAAATATATGTTAAAAATCACACATGCAGTCCGTATATTCCTTTCCGCCAACTCCTAAGCTCATAAAAAGACTCATCTATCTGAACATTTTTATCTACATAATCACATTTATAGCCTTATGGATGGATATTGATCTGACCGTGGTCTTGGGCCTTGTCCCATATCTGGTAATAAAAAAATATTATGTTTGGCAATTTTTCACCTATATGTTCCTTCATGGCAGTATTTTTCATCTGCTCTTTAACATGTTGATGCTGTGGATGTTCGGCTCTGAACTCTGCAAACTTTGGGGAAAAAGATTTTTCATAAAATACTATATGATAACCGGCATAGGCGGTGGAATGTGTGTAACCGCTTTATCCCTTGTATTCCCAAGCCAGTTTGCTACTCCAACTATCGGAGCCAGCGGTGCTATTTTTGGATTATTTCTGGCTTATGGGCTTATATTCAAAGACAAATACTTATATGTGTTCGGACTCATACCCGTAAAAGCCAGACCCCTTGTAATCGTGATGGGCAGTATCGAACTCCTTTCTCTTTTTTCTGAAAAGAACTCATCAATAAGTCACCTTGCTCATCTTGGAGGATTGTTTACGGGGTTGGCTTATCTAAAGATAAAAGAGTATGAGAGAAAAATCCTGATGAAAAGATATAACGGCCAGAAAAACGACAATATCATACCTACTGATTTTGGTGCTAACAGAGATAGAGACAAGAACCTTTGGAATTAAACAGGTGTTAAGATTATATACAAATTAACATTGCATTTAAAGACATAACTACTTGTTTTTATTGTTTTTTACGTGCTGGTATAGAACTTGCAAACTACTTAAGAAGTAATTAGTTAAAACCATATACGAACGGGGGAGCAATTATGAAAAAGTTTTTATTATCAACAATACTTATGATCGCAGTAAGCGCCTGTGGTGTAAAGAGGCCAGATGCGCTAGCAATACAACTTATTAACGCAAACAGCGGGGTTCCTTATGCTCAACAGGATTCTATCGCTGTTAGGGCTTATTCTCTTTACGATGTAAGAGTCGATTGGGATGTAACTAATACCGGAGCTCAGGGCGTCGAAATAGTGGCCGCTGCCGGAATGGATTATTATTGTCAGACTCCAATAGCGTCAGCTGTGTTTTATGTGGTAAATTCAAGGGCAGTTACAACTACAAACTACCTGGATTCTTTAGGCCGCCTTTTTTATAACGATCTTGGCAAATTCGTGCCTGGAAACAGATACGCTTTTTGTTTAAGGGCCGTGTTATATGACAGCGTTAGTGATCCAAGTCTTCCTGTGTTTTTGGAACTTATAAATAATTAACCGCTAGCTAAGGTTTAACTTTCTGTATCGGTAGCTTTGCGACGACCTTTTCTGACTATTTTATCATAGTGAAGTTCCGCCCCCTCAACAGCTTTTTTCCATGAACCAAAACAACGTCTAGCCGCAGCATATAACGGTTCACTCGCACTTATATTCTTTAGTCTGCCCTGTTCAAAAAGTTCTTTGATCTCATATATGACCTTTTCCTCGTCCCAATGTCCGCTCTTTTTAAGACCTTCCTTTAGCCTGTAATAATAAACCGCATTTGAGTTCTCACTTAGTTTTTCTGAGAGTTCCTTGTCGCTCATTTTCTTAAAATTTTTCTTTATGAAATCCTTTTCATCATCATTAAATCTGTCAAGATTAAGCTTCAGGCCCCAACGGTGGCGATATGTGTTTATACTGTTCTTGCTCCTGCCAAGGATCTTGGCAACATCATCCGTAGAAAGAGTCTGATAATTTTTCTTTAGAAATTCTATATCGGTGTCTGACCATTTTTTATTACTTACTTTTTTTATCGTATAGTAATCAAAACCGCATGCCCTAACAGAAGCTTTCCATGATCCAAAATGTGTTACAGCGGCATTGTATAGTGATGAATTGTTCTTATGGTTCCATGATGCGGTTTTATTCTCCAGCTTTCTTATTTCTTCCATTACCTTTTTAGGCGTCCATTTCTGCCTAGATTTATTATTAGCCATCTAAAAATCTCCTTAAGTTTTAAAATTGGATTTGATAGTCTAATATATAAACAAATTATTGAAAAAGTCAAGACAAAAAGCAAGGTTGTCAGCCTTGTAGGATAAGGCATTGCGGGTTTTGATCAATTATTCATATATTACCATTTTGTCAATATAGTCTACAACCTGCAATCTTCCGTTTTCATCTGTTATAAATTTAGGAGATCGGGAAACAGAGATATAGAGCCAGAATAATTCTTTTTTTTCGGTCAAGCGATATTGTCTTAGAACCGTATTATCTATTTGGCATATAACAACACCTTGAACTTCCACCTTACAATTATCTATTACCTGCGAATATACATCCTCTACACTAATTTTACGTCCATCGGTATCTATAAAGTAAGGTCCATCTTGAATACTCATTCCATATTTAAGTTCGTTTCCTTTTGCTCCTACATAAATAAGTAGAGATTGATCGTAAATTGCAAAAATATTATTGCCTATAACTTCTACGTCCCCTATGTTGCCGGAACAAATTTTGGCATATATGTGATCCTTGCTTACTAAAAAAATAGAACCGTCTCTATCACCCAAATCTACCAGAGACACCTGCCCCGGTAGGGGATCCATGTTCACCCTTGAAGGACCTCCCGGTGTAAAGACCAGAAGCATATTTTTGTACGCGCGTATTTTTGTTGCTCCATGAATTTCTTCCAGAGGAGACCAATATCCATTCTTATCGAAAATAAAAAATTGACCGTTATCAACAAATGCTATTGAATCTTCACCAAGTGATACACATTTATTAGGCGTCTTTATGCATATATTATTTTTAAGATTCTCAAAAGTATAATCCTCGGCAGATAATCCGCCGGATAAAAGACCTATCAATATTAAGATTATGAAAAATAATTTATTCCACATTGTATAATCCGAAGTATCATTAATTTATACTGTTCGTCAAGAATTTTTTATACATGAGGTTGGCCAAAAATCATTATAATCTTCCCTTTTTTTCTATAATCAGATAGAGGTGCTAAATAATCAATCTTTCAGGAGGCAAGGATGTTTAAGCAAATTTTTATTTTCTTAATGTTGATTACTTTTTCTTCTTCCAGTTTTGCAGCAGCATTGACCGATGATCTGACTTTTAAAGGAGTTATCAGGTTTAAGATAGAATCTGATTTTGTTT
>JAPLFT010000232.1 GCA_026390535.1 Pseudomonadota bacterium | reverse complement strand
GAAAATATTTTGGATATAGGATATGACCTTCCAGATTGCGTTTCTCTGTAATCTTTTTCCAGTGACGGACAATGTTGTTATCATAAGCCAATAGGACATCTGATGGAAGCTCTTTCAGGTCCCAAAGCCGCAGCATTAACTGATGATAATACAGACTGACGTTGTTCTCATCAAATCTTTCTAAGGCGGGGTCTTTCAGATCGGCAGTTAGCTTATCAAAATCAGGTACTTCAAATAAGCTTAACATCCACTGAAAGAGAATTAGCTTTTGGTCAAATTTGAGCAGTCTTTGGGACTGCTGTGAACTTGCTCTCCGAACCATCAAC
This sequence comes from Pseudomonadota bacterium, assembly GCA_026390535.1. Classification (GTDB taxonomy): domain Bacteria; phylum Bdellovibrionota; class JAFGOL01; order JAFGOL01; family JAFGOL01; genus JAPLFT01. The sequence continues at coordinate 1,582 of JAPLFT010000232.1, read as the reverse complement.
GGCTCCTTTTTAATAATTACACGTCCTCAACGTCAAACATCAGGCGCATGAAATCTTCTTCGATCAATCGGACTTTCCAAGTTTCATCTGGGCGCTTTATATTCTCAAGATTATTGTCGCCATTGATGTAGATCAAATCAAATTCCATATCTCTTGGGTTATACTCCTGCCTTCTAAAGAATTCCTCTAAATCATTATTGGATTTCTCTTTTAGGTTTCTCCAGATGATAAGAACTTTTTCGCCTTTTGGATTCGTGCCTTGAACTACCCTAAATCCGCGAATATGGTCAATGTGTTGGACTGTCAAACCGATAAGGTAATTGAATGTTTCAACAAGGTCAACGTTGACAGGCTTTGTTTCGCCTGCGCTTCCTGTGGAGATGTTCAGCTTGTAATTGAAGGGATCTTCAAATTGCTCGATGTTAAGCAAAGAAGGGCTTCCTTTGCTTTCAACGTCAAGCATGTATGAAAGCATATAGCTCTCCCGGAAAGGCTGATATTGTGCTAGTAATAAATCTTGCTCTGATGTTCGTTTTAGTTCAAGGTTGTTTAATGTATCCTCGTAGGATTCAAGGCGGATATATTTGAATAGTTGGCTTGAGCCTTTTCGTGAGCCTGGTTTACCCTCTTTCCAGTCTTTTGAATAAATCGCTTTTTTTATACGAGGTATCAAAACACTATAAATATATTCTGCCCTCTCAACCAAAATATATTTACGGTTCCCATCATCAATTTGATTTTGCTGAATTACAGCATGCGCAGTTGTACCAGAACCAGCAAAAAAATCTAATACTACATCAAAGCTTTCTTCATTATCACTTGTCACCATTTTCATAATATCCATTACAGCATAAAGTGATTTCGGAAAACTGAATGGGCAATCTGGACCCATCATTGACTTAATCAATTTTGTTCCATGTGATGCTGCATCGTATTTCGACCCTATCCAAACACTTTTAGGTCTTACTCCTGACTTTATACGATCTTTTATATAGACCTTGTAGTCATCGGAACGAGCCTGTTTTATCATAATGTCACCAGATTCTACATGATTCTGAAAAGATGGTCTTGTTTTTCTCCAAACTCTTTCTTTTCCTGAACTATCAATTGGCAGAATCTCAATGAACTCTGCACTTGCCTCAAGTGATATTTGGTTAGTTTTGGGATTAAAGAATATTGGGTAAAAAGAATTTGGTCTTTCTCTGGGTGTTGAATAACCACCTGTACGTAAGAAGTCTCTCCATTTATAATCGGACACACCATCTTGTAGAGAATACTGTTGCTTTTGCTCTTCATCGAGCTCGAAAAAGTTTATCTGAACACAAGACGAATTTCGAGAATAACATAGATAATACTCATGACATGTTGCCAAGAAATTATCATTTGTGCGTCCAGAAGGCTTTATTTCAACAACCAAAACACCAAGACGGTTATCTCGACCCAAAGCTAAATCAGTTACAAGAGATAATTCATGAATTTCAAAATCGTCAATAGCAGTTAGAAAAACACCCTCGTCAGATAAATAATCCGGAACTAGGCTCAAAACATTTAACATCATGGAGTACCATGAAGAGTGTTGATA
>JAPLFT010000330.1 GCA_026390535.1 Pseudomonadota bacterium | reverse complement strand
GAGCGGAAACCCCGCGAGCTATCCCTAGGATTCACTGGAGCGAGTCGCTCCACACATTCACGACGAGCGAAAGTAAATCCAGTCTCCCCGACCATTATTTTTCTGCGATTACAAGCATTTCAAAGTCTTGGGTGTTAAGTTTGTCGTCCCTTGAAAAGGCTCCCAGTTTTGCTCCGTATATATCTATTTTTTTATAGCCGAGGGATTTAAGCATCCACGTTATTTCACTTGGTACATAATATCTTTCGTCACATTTCAATTCTTTTTTATTTCCAAGGTCGTCAGTAAATGTAACAATGTTGTGATCCCTAAAAGTCATTATATCGAAGCTGTTATTACTACAACTTGAGTTACCTTCCTTTGAGTTCGATTGATAAAAATCCTTAACTGAGTTGAAGATTGGGAACAATCCATTGAGTGTAGTAAAAATGAATTTCCCCTTGTTCTCTAATGCTCTGGTTGCACTCTTAAGTATATCAAAATTCATCTCATCAGTTTCCATCAATGAGAAACCTCCCTCACAGATCATTATCACTAGATCAAATTCTTCATTAAAGGGGAGGTCTCTTGCATCAAGTATTTTAAAGTTTATATTAAGCGAGAGGGAGTCTGCCTTTTTTTTTGCACTCTCTATCATAGAGCTTGAGAGGTCTATTCCTGTTAGGTTATATCCTCTTTTAGACAGCTCTATGCTGTGTCTTCCAGTTCCACAGCCTATATCTAATATTTTTAGTGACTTATTGTAACTTATTTCTTTTTCTATAAAGTCACATTCGGCAAGAGTACCTTGGGTATAGACCTCATTGTCGTATTTAACGGCGTAGTTTTCAAAGAGTGACTCATACCATTTTTTCATGTGATGATTATAATCTTACGATGCTATGTTTTTCAAGTTATTTAGAAAAAATTTAGAAGTCTATCTTGCGGGAATTGCGGGAATGGATACCTGAAACAGGGTGAGGCAGGATGAAATAGGATGAAAATGACGGAAGCGTGGGCTACTTCGCTCTATCCAGTCTCCCCGATCAAATTTCACAAAATTCGATTAAAATCGATAGCTGTAATGCTCTCATTAATAAGATTATTTATACTGTTCAAAGTCTAATTTTTACGATAAAAAAGATTAAAGGAAGATAAAATCAAATAATTTTTATGGAGGTGCTTTTTATGAAGAAATTAGTAGGATTTGCAGCGGTACTGGTTGCTTTGTTTTTAAGCAATAATATTTTTTCTAATGATCTTATCTTTGAATACAATGGAAGAAAATATGAAGTGACAAAGCAGGACTTATATGAACGCTACAATTTTAACGGCGCAAAAGCTGCATGTGCTGGATTATTAACTACGGATGATAAAGAGGGTAAGACAGGCTGGGTCGTTCCATCGGATGAGGTACTGAATGCTATGTATGAACAATTGTATAAGAAAAATCTTGGTGGCTTTGCTGACCACGTCTATTGGAGTTCTTCTAAGAAGCCTTATAATAATGACGGTAGAGAATACCCCCGTGTGCAGGACTTTAGAAGTGGTGTCCCGGGCTACGGCAGTAATGAAAGCTACTGGTCTGTTCGTTGCGTTCGAGTTCCATAACATAATATTGCTTATTAAAAGACACGCAGTACCTGACAAGTCTTGTTTAGGCTCTGCATTTAAATTGGGCTTTGATCCTTCTACCGAGCAAAACCAGATAGCTGCGTCCATGGTTTTTAATACCTCGGACTTGTGGGATTAGTCAGTAATTAAATAAAGACGATCGTTTTCTACCTTGTATAACATCGGAACGACTGTGATCTTGGGATACTTAGCCTTTAATCTTTTAGCTTCAAGAAAGGTAAACCCGACTGCATCATCGATCTCAAACATAGAAGAACAAGCAGTAAAATGTTCTTCTGCTGCTTTTTTATCCCAACCGGCTTTATCTACCAATCCATGTATAAACTTTTCTTTTTTAGCTGCCAAATTAACCATACCGCAATCGTCATGCCCGATTAGTGCTATTGATGTTACACCACCTACGGATATTGCATAAGATATCTGGAACTCATTGTATCGTAGATTACCACCGCCTGTTCTTATTACATATGCAAAGTTCTTAGGCAGAGATAGCTGTATCCTATCATCCATGCACATTCCCAGTAGGATCTCTGGCTTCTTGTAAGGAGATAATTTTTTTCTGAGATTGTGATACTGTAATAATTTTTCTATGGGGGTATTTCTATATTCAGATGGCATGTCAGATGCTGAATTTATTGCTGTGAGTTTTAATTTTGAACCCTGTTCTGTGGTAAGTTTTTTGTCTACAGGGGATGTCTTAAAACATGTTTGTTTATGATCTCCCCGACAGGCAGTAGTAGCACAACCGCAGAAAATATTTAAAGCCAGAGATAAAATTATAATTGCAGATCTTTTACCGTACATGTAATAATCCTCCTGGCTGAACGCCGACTCTATCAACCAATTATTCTCAGAGCTATATAAGGTACAAGGTTGAACACTATTACTATTATCTTATAAAATGCGAGGGCCTTATACAGCGCGGAGCTAAGTTTTTCTTCCGTCATCTT
>JAPLFT010000212.1 GCA_026390535.1 Pseudomonadota bacterium | reverse complement strand
TCGTTTCTTGAGATAAGGCATCTTGATGAAAAAATAAACTACGATGGAAGCCAGCTGGCGCCTCACTGGATATATAAAAAAACCGGTATAATGGGTGATGCTGCAGTTTCTTTTATAGGTTCCTGTAATGTTACAGACGATCAAATGGCCGATCTGGAGGACCTGCTTCAGAATAAAACCATAAAAGCCGACAAGATGGTCCACTTTATTGTTGAACTCTTTGGGCGTGACTGTTTATTCGCTACAGCGGTTCAGGGTCTGTTTATTTCAGAGATACAAAACCTATTGATGTCCCACGATGTACCCGTTAAAAAAGACGGTGACGATCTTTTTGTCGGTAAGGGGAAACTATCAATTTCAATAGCTTCAGTTTCTCCTGTTTCTGCTCTTATACACATAGGTATAAATATTAGCAACGCCGGTACTCCGGTACAAACAAGCGCGTTGGATGATTTCAATATAGATCCTAAGACTTTTTCCGACGCGGTGTTAAAGAAGTTTAATTACGAGTTCACCCGCATAATACTTGCGGCATCCAAAGTTAGAGCGAGGTTGTAAAAATGAGTAGAAGAGTTGATGTGGTAAAAAGAAAGACCTTTGTTCTGGACACTAACGTTTTATTGTTTGATCCCCAGGCTATCCTCAAATTCGGGGCAAACGACATTGTAATACCCATCACCGTTATAGAAGAGGTGGATAGATTTAAAAAAGATCTCAATGAAAATGGAAGGAACGCCAGACAGGTATCCCGATTCCTGGATGAAATGAGGAGAAAGGGGAATCTATTGGAGGGTGTGCCGCTGGAATCCAAGGGAACACTCTACGTCGACCTCCCTGATGAAAAACCCACCGGGCTTCCTATAGCATTTGAAAGTAATAAGGCCGATAATATTATTCTTGCTACGGCACTCAAACATAAAAATATAGATTCAAGAAAGCCCGTGATATTTGTGACCAAGGATACGAATCTTAGGATAAAATCCGATCTTCTTGGAATAAAAGCGGTTGACTACGAGCCTGGAGATCAGAAGATAGAGGAATTATATGCCGGGATGCGTTCCGTTGATTGTACAAAAAAAGATATAGATGATTTCTTTAAGGAGAAAAAACTCTCTATAACAAACCTTAAAAATGTTTTGGACCTGCTGCCCAATGAATACGTTATTCTAAGGGATGCCACAGATAAATCCCACACTGCTCTTGGAAGATACGATCTGACGAGTAAGACGATAGTCCCACTGCTCAGAGGTGTTGTAGAAGGTGTTTGGGGAATAATTCCAAGGAACGTAGAACAGATATTTGCCATGGATATGCTCTTAAACGACGACATAAGACTTGTCAGTCTGGTCGGAAAGGCAGGGACCGGAAAAACACTTTTGGCGATTGCCGCCGGACTTGCGTTGACAATAGATGCCGGCGCTTATGCCAAGCTTCTTGTTTCAAGACCGGTATTTCCTCTTGGAAAAGATATCGGATATCTTCCAGGAGACATCGAGGAGAAACTGAATCCATGGATGGCTACGATATTTGATAATCTTGAATATATATTAGGGACAGGAGAAGCGGCAACAAGCCCCAGCGGGAAGAAAAAACTCGGTCCGGGAAGAAAATGGCAGGAACTCATAAATCAGGGGATGTTGAACATAGAACCATTAACATATATAAGAGGAAGAAGCATTGCGAATCAATATCTGATAGTCGATGAAGCACAAAACCTTACTCCGCACGAAATAAAAACTATTATTACCAGAGCTGGAAACTACACAAAAATAGTTCTGACAGGAGACTGTTTTCAGATAGATAATCCGTATATAGATTCATCCAGCAATGGACTTAGCTATACAGTGGAAAGGTTCAAGGACCAAAAAATATCCGCTCACGTAACCCTTGTTAAAGGTGAGCGTTCGGAATTGGCGGAGCTGGCAGCAAATCTTCTGTAAATTTTGGAGGAAAACTTGGCAGATAAAAGAAGACATATAAGAGTTCCCTTAAACTCCAAGGTTATCGTCATTAATAATGATGATTCCATGGTAAATGTGATAAGGGATATCTCCGTATCCGGAGCTTTTATAGAAACTGTGGATCTTCCAAAAATAGGTTCTAATCTGTATCTTTTCTTTTCGGTAAATCATCCGGAAAAAACGGTACAAACTGCAGCAAAAGTGGTCAGGATCATTGAACCGATATTGGAGGAAGATAATTTTATTGTTCCCGGCATGGGTGTTGAATTCATGGATGTCCCTTTTGATTCGTCCATACTGATAGAGGATTATGTTGTACATGTCAGATACATCTATGAGGAGCTCCTTCTCATCATAAGCATGAAGGAACCGGACATGAGAAGGTTGGGACAGCTCCTGAAAAAGATAAACATAGGCCAGTACAAGGACTTTTTTGAACTTAAGGACAAGATAAGAAAAACATGCTACGCATTGGGCATACTTAAAGAAGGTGAAGAGTAATATGGCACACATAACTGTTAACGCAGCGGAAGAAATACTGGATAAGGAATTTAAGGTCTTAGATAAGGGATTTATTCGTCTTGTCGATTACTACGGCAGTGACGCCAGAATAGTTCAGTCCGCAAGAGTGTCTTATGGGACCGGTACAAAATCGGTAAGAGAAGACAAGATGCTGATAGATTATCTCTGGATGAATGAGCATACTTCTCCATTTGAACAGGTCGTTTTTACTTTTCACTGTAAGCTTCCGATATTTGTTGCACGTCAGTGGATAAGGCACAGAACGGCTAGGTTGAATGAGATATCCGGAAGATACTCCGTTATGAAAAATGAGTTCTATGTACCTGAATTGGATGTTATAAGTTATCAGAATAAAGATAACAAACAGGGGCGTTCACACGAAGAAGTTCCCAAGGAATTGCGAAAAAAAGTCCTTGATACCATAAATTCTATCAATGATTTTGTGTATGATAAATATGAATCTATGATCGAGGATGGCATAGCAAGAGAACTTGCCAGGATAAGCTTACCTCTTAATCTTTATACTGAATGGTATTGGCAAATAGATCTTAAGAACTTGCTTCATTTCCTAAAGCTCAGAATGGATGAACATGCACAGTACGAAATACGTGAATATGCAAAGGCAATGGCAGAGTCTGTAAAAAAAGTCTGCCCGTTTGTTTGGGAGAGTTTTGAGGAACACACTCTGCATGGAGCAAAATTATCCAGAACAGAAATAGGTCTTATAGAGGATGTTTTTAAAGGTAAAAGCGTTAATAAGGAAAGTTTTGAATTCAGGCAGCTTGTTAAAAAACTTCCATTCCTGGGATAAGAGGTTTTAGCCCCCATAATTTATGGAAAACACAAAATTAAAGGGAATATATGATTATTTCCGGAAAGTAGAGATATTTCCCGACAGAGTTGATCTTGCCCAAGGGCAGGGCATTTTATCGTCGGTGCTGACAGTCATAGATGAAGGACTGGATGAAGTTGATACATACAGGCCTCATGAGATCGCAATAATAGGGCCAGGCGATTTTGGTGTAGCACTTGCGCAGGCATTTAAACCGTCCATAAATATAATTTTTTACGATTTTGAACCTATAAGGAATATTTTTAGCAGAATAACAAGACTAAGCACCAATAGATCATTCCCTCTTACTTTTGGTGATAACATAGATTTTACATCTGATCTTAAAAAGGCGCTGAAGGCAAAATATATAGTACTCTGTGTTCCAGCCAACATCCTGCCCAGTTACATAGAAAAAATAAAAGAAATACTTCCTATGTCTTATAAAGAGAAACAATATGTTCTAGTATCCAAAGGATTTGTTGGAAAAGGTTACATTCCTCACAGATGGCTTCAAAAGAACGGTATACCCTTTGAACATATAATATGGGCCAGCGGCGGTAATGTAGCAAAGGATGTTGTATCAAAGATGGCACTTAAGATATCCGTGGTATCCATAAACAAAAATAAAAAAGCACGGAGGGAATTTGCAAATTTCCTTAACAGGGAATATCTGATCCCTCTTGAATATAGCGGTTCGGCATTACTTGCGTGTGAATTGGGCGGAATATTAAAAAATTATTACGCCGGATTTGGAAGATACATATTAATAAAACACGGAGAGGATGCACTTTATAAATACAAAATACTTGCAAGACAGGAATTCAGGCGTGCTGTAAGAACGGTATCGGGATCCCCCATGGTCTCCATAAGGGCGTGGGTAATAAGAAAGGCCAGCCACGGCCCGGCTTTTTGGGAAGATCTGAATGTAACTATAAGAGAGGGAAGGAACGGATTTTTCGGAGAGAGAATCCTAAACGATTCAAAAGTAAAAAAAACATTAGATGAACTTGGGCTTGTAGAATCATTTCAGACGGTGTTCTCTACTCTTTCTCTTTTTAATAGATTAAGCAGGTTTGCGTTCAAGCGTCTCCCCATATTGAAAGGTATACTGGAAATATACGAAGATCTTAAGATAGAATATATAGACAGCGGCAATGCTCATATATCTGAAGAATCAAAACTTATAATTGCTTCAATAGAAAAAAAGGTACTTAAATATAAACCATTCTGGTTGTTCTAATTTTTCTAACTATTCTAATTTTACCAATTGATCTTCAATTTTAAGATGCTGAGGCCTTCCGGTATTGTTAGTGGATTGTATATTCTATCGTCCATATTAAGAGTGTATCTGTCTGATGTTGTAGTAATATTAAGAACCGGTTGATATGGTGGTTCAGCATCTTTTCCCAAAGTATCCAGACATAGCGTTTTTGTGCCGAGTTTTACAAAAGCCACACCATTCTCAAAATCCGTGCCCTCGTTAAAGTATGGGAAGATCTTATATTGTCCGGTTTTATCTATATATCCGAATTTTCCATTTTCTTTTACCCTGGCTAGACCACAATAAAAATCTTCTGCCTGTTCATACCTTGCAGGTATAACAATTATCTTGTCCTCAAAATTATTCCATGCGTCCAGATCCATATATCCCCATAATTTACCGTCATTATAGGGCATAAGGTTTATGTCTTTTTCTTGTGCAGATAGATTTAAACATAAAGCGCATAGTGCGAGGATAATTAGTCTTGTCATAAGTGTTATATACAAAATTTAAGGGCTCAAAGTCAAGAAAAAGCCCCGTCTGCTAATACAAACGGGGCTTTCATAAAGCAGTTTATATAAACTTTTTCTCTTTCA
>JAPLFT010000057.1 GCA_026390535.1 Pseudomonadota bacterium | reverse complement strand
GAGGGAAAAAATTCAACAGAGAGACCCTGGAAATTAAATATAAGGGGAAAAATATATCCGATATATTGGAAATGACGATAGAAGAGGCAATGGATTTTTTTAAAAACATAAGGATGATATACAGCAAGTTAAAAACACTCAACGATGTCGGACTTGGGTATTTAAAACTCGGACAGTCTGCCACAACACTCTCCGGCGGAGAATCTCAACGCATAAAACTGTCAAGAGAGCTCGTAAAAAGAACAGAAGGGAAAACGCTCTATATACTTGATGAGCCAACCACGGGACTTCATTTTGATGATATAAAAAAACTAATTCATGTTCTTCATCAGCTGAGGGATCAGGGGAACACAATAATAGTTATAGAACATAATCTTGAAGTAATAAAAACTTCAGACTATATAATTGATCTGGGGCCGGAGGGTGGAGAACACGGAGGAGAAATAATCGCACAGGGGACACCGGAAGAGATAGCTGAAAATCCGGGTTCAAAAACCGGGATGTATCTAAAACAGAAACTTAGGAGCTGACAATGGATGACATCATAAAAGCGATACTGCTTGGAATAGTACAGGGTTTAACGGAATTTATACCCGTATCATCTACGGGGCATTTAATACTAGCAGGGAATATCTTGGAGTTCAGCGGTGAATTTGCTAAGACCTTTGATATAGCTATTCAACTCGGATCTATACTGGCTGTAATAATAATTTATAAGGATAATTTCAGGGAATACATAAAACCAAAACCCAATCTAAAAATATTTCCCAATATAATTCACATAATAATAACCACTATCCCGGTTTTAATAATCGGAGTATTACTTCATAACGCAATAAAACAATATCTTTTTACGCCTTTTACCGTCGCCATAGGTTTAATGCTGGGAAGTGTGCTCATGCTCTTTGCTGATTACTATTACAGAAGGACAAAAAATAATCTTGATATAGGATACAAAAAATCCTTTGTGGTAGGTTTATTCCAGTGCCTGGCCCTGTGGCCCGGGATGAGCAGATCGGGAGCTACAATATCCGGCGGTATATTCAGCGGTATGGATCATAAAAAAGCCGCAGGTTATTCATTCATATGTGCCGTACCTGCCATGTTCGCTGCAACCGGATATGAATTATTAAAGACCAGCCACGCATTCACACTGCACGAATTTTTTCTTCTTGCCATAGGATTTGTTGTTTCCTTTGCCGTAGGTTGGGCATCAATATTATTCCTTATCAGGCTCGTATCAAAGATAAAGCTGATGCCTTTTGCCATCTACAGGATAATCCTGGCATTTATAATATTGATGCTGATCTAGTTACATCACTGTGTAATATTTAATCTCAGGTCTTATTTATAAGTCTTTTTGCATGTGTAATTGACGCCTCGCTTTGCTATTCATCCATGTCGTCCTATATTTACTGTCTTTTGTAGTCTCCTCTGCCGGGAGCCTCCAAAAGCCGTAAATATTCGTCCTCCATGTTTTTCATACGCAAAGCTCGCTGGTGTTAATTTGACTTATAAATAAGACCTGAGATTAAATATTACACAGAGAGATGAACGAGCTGTGCCTTTACATTTTTAACAAGATTAAGTTTTCTTGTTATTTCTTCATTCTTTTTCTTGTCACCCACTATCTCAAGGATGATCAATCCGCTGTTTGAACAATTATCCAAAGTTCCGTCGTGAATACCAAGCCTTGTCTTTATGGTACAACCCCAATCGGTAAGGATCTTTTGTACTGTTACCGCTGATTCTTTTCTGTCATTTACCAGTATTAACAATACCGTTTTTTCCATTTTATTCTCCCAAGTATATAACCAGTTAAAATTTCCCGTCTATATTGGCACCGCAGGATTCACATTTTCCCTTCAACGAATCAAGGTTGTCCTGTTTAACTGAAACACTATAACCGATTCTTTCTATAACTTCTTTTTTACAAGTGGGACAATATGTAGAGGTATAGTTTTTATCCATAACGTTACCGATATAGACATACTTAAGTCCTGTTCCTACGCCTATAACATAAGCTTCTTTTAGTGATTCGAAATCAGTTTCCTGTCCTTTTCCTTCCATTTTATAATGAGGGTAGAATTTACTTATGTGCCATGGGATGTTTTTGTCCATGTTTGATATAAAATTAGCTATATCCTCTTTCTCCTCATAAGTATCGTTCATCCCAGGGATTATGAGTGTCGTTATTTCTAGCCACGATTTACTCCTTGCTATAGCCTCAAGGCTCATGAGTACAAGATCAAGCCTTCCACCTATAATATTTTCATAAGTTGTTTCTCTAAAACTCTTAAGATCCACGTTAAAGGCATCAATGACTTTTAATAGCTCTTTAAACGGTTCATCATTTATAAATCCATTAGTGACCATGACGTTCTTCATTCCAGCATTTTTTGCAAGCATTGCAGTTTCCAGCATGAATTCATAGAATACCGTGGGTTCGGTATAGGTATAGGAAATGATATTTATATTTTTGGCCTTGGCTATTTTTACTATATCATCAGGGAGTAATTCATCTCCGGATATCTGTTCGCAATCCTGAATTTGGGAGATATTGCTGTTCTGACAGAACTGACACTTAAAATTACATCCCTGCATGGCAAGTGAAAGCGTTTTACTGCCGGGATAGAAATGATACAACGGTTTCTTTTCTATCGGATCAATCATGAGCGCTATTATTTTTCCATAGTTAAGAGAATATAACTTGCCGTCTATATTTCTTCTTACTTTACACACGCCCAGGCCGGTGTCAGGTATCTTGCAGTTATGCCCGCATAATTCGCACTTCACATATTTATCATTAAGTTCGCTGTAGTATAAAGCTTCTTTTCTCTCCATAAATTCCTCCAAACCCAATAGTCGTGTTTTTATGATATCACAGCTTTTTTCTTGTCACACAAAAATACTCAAGATTACCACTGGGACCTTTTATGTCCGAGGGAATCATCTTTATTACATCTGCGCCAAGATTTTGTATAAATAACCTGATCTCTCCCAATATTTCCTCAATTAATGTTTGATCTGTAATGATACCACCTTCTTGTATTTTTTCTCTTGGTGCCTCAAACTGAGGTTTTATCATCGGTATAATATACCCGCCTTTTTTAACATAAGGATAAATCTTTGGAATAACCAGTTTTAGGGAAATAAAGCTCAGGTCCATAACGCAAAGATCTATGCTTTCCGTTTTTAATTCATTTTTTATCGACTCATACTCATCCAGGAACCTTGCATTAACACCCTCCATAACAACAACTCTGTTATCGGATCTTAACTTCTGGTCAAGGATGCCCCTGCCAACATCAATCGCGTATACCAGCGAAGCTCCTTTTTCCAACAATAGCTGGGTAAAGCCCCCCGTAGAAGCGCCAACATCCAGACATTTAAAACCATTTACATTTATATCAATCTCCTTAAAAACAGAATTGAGCTTAATAGCACCCCTGCTGACATAAGGTTTTTTATATTTAACTCTCAATCCTTTTGAAAGAAGGATATCTTCTGTAATTTCTGTTCTATTATTTACGATCTGATCTCCAATAAAGACCAAACCGCATGATATTAAAGATCGCGCGTGGCTAATATCTTTTGCCAATCCAGTCTCGACTAATGCAGTCTCCGGCTTTATTAATGAAATCCCAAGCATCTGGAAAGGGATATCACAGGTTTTGTTAGCTTCAACAATGCATTCAAGAACTGCGGAGCCAAAACCTCCGGCAATTACATTCTCCTCAACTGTTATAAAAGAACTGCATATCGCAGCCTCTGACAGTATCATATCCTTATCCAGAGGTTTTACAAACCTGGCGTCGTAAACTTTTATTCCTACACCAGGGTTATCCTTAACGAATTCTTCCGCCGCTACCTTTGAAACGTATGCTGAAAAACCGATAGCATATATAACGATGTAATCCTTTATAGCAACGTTTTCGTATATAAGCCTGCTTTTACCGAGCTCTATATATTCCCGCCCGCCGGCATTGTATTTATCCAACTCCCAGGAAGGGACACAGCCCCTGGGATATCTTATAACCGATGGTGATCCATATTTATCAACGGATGACCACAGCATCATCTGAAGTTCTTTGGCACTTGATGGTGCCATAATCACAAGATTAGGAATATTGCGAAGAAATGAATAATCAAAGATACCATGGTGTGTTGAGCCATCCTCTCCCACCAATCCAGCTCTATCAAGACACAGGATCATTTTAAGGTTGTTAAGCGCAACGTCGTGAATTATCTGATCCAGGCTTCTCTGAAGGAAAGTAGAATATATAGCTACCACAGGCAAAGCCCCTGCCTTTGCCAGTCCCGCAGAAAAAGCTACAGCATGTTGTTCCGCAATTCCTACGTCGTAAAAACGTTGTGGAAAATTCTCTGCAAATGAATTCAGTCCCGTACCCTCTTTCATTGCCGCCGTTACAGCACAGATCTTTTCGTTCTCTCCGGCTATCTCCACAAGAGATTCACCAAAGACCTTTGTGAATGACGGAAGATGGGAATGATTTATTGTAATACCGGTCTTTGCGTCAAAACAACCTATACCATGAAAAACGCAGGGATCATCCTCAGCCATTGCATAGCCTCTGCCCTTTTTTGTTATCACATGTATGAGTAATGCCTGAGAATCGTCTTCCTCTCCGATGGGTATGTTCTTGAGCGATTTTATCAGAACCTCAAGATCATGACCGTCGAAAGGTCCAACATAATGGAATCCGAATGCCTCAAAAAAGGAATCAGGCGCTATAAAGTTAACGGCTGATGATCTTATTTTTTTAAGGACGCCAAGAAGGTCTATATTAAATGTTTTCTGCAGTGGTATTGAAGAAAGGAATGATTTTATCTCACCCTTCATTTTTTGATAATATGACGTATTGATGATCTTGCTGTTTATAAAATTAGAGATCGCACCGACGTTCTTTGATATGCTCATTTCATTGTCGTTGAGTATTACTATCATATTGCCAAGATTCAGT
>JAPLFT010000279.1 GCA_026390535.1 Pseudomonadota bacterium | reverse complement strand
AATAAGTCAGCAAAGTTGGGATAATATATCCTGTTGTCTCTCGATAGGGTTTTCTCCATCCATATAAAATCGCATAGACGCAACTAAATCCGCCTGTATTCGAATACTTTTGAGCTCTTAGTAGCCATTCAATTACTTCCTCAAGCACTTCATCAAGTTTTGATTCGTGCTTAGCCACATAGTTTTTGTGAAAGATATCGGCTAAAATAACTTTTACCCAATCAATCATATTTACTCCCACCATCTTCTCAATATGGTTTCAAGCCGATTGCTATGGTAATATACGATAATGCATGATCAGGTTTATCAAATATAGCCATAACGCTACTATAAAGCTAGATTTCTCGGGACTTTGTAGCACGTTGAAATTATTGTTTCCGAGGGAGCGTTTTATCGAATAGAATTATCTAGCATATATGAGACAGTAATCGGTCTAATATCCGTAATAGGTTAAATCCCAGACAATTCTAATCTTTACAACTTATATTCTCCAATTATCTTCTCTCTTTATAGCTTTTATACAGAGATCGGCTGTTAATAAGGAAGGATACCAGTTCCTTAATTCGGCAAATAGGCCACTTCCTGTTATCTTTTTAACCTCAAAACCAACTTTTGATAGGAGAGAACGAAGTTCTTTTAAAGTAGAGTAATGCAACTTAATACCCTCCCACCAAATCTCTTTAGACTCCAATGCCCATGCTTCGGGCAAAGGAACTCGTAATTTACCCAAATATAAAAGTAATTGATGCTTTAAGTAATTCTTATTAATGGTAAGAAGAACCAATTGCCCACCCGGACACAATGTCCTATTTATCTCCTTGATCACTGCATAAGGATTTCTCATAAAATAAAGGGTGCTAATGCAAACTACATTATCAAAGGACGCATCTTTGAATGGCAAACCATTTTCAATATCAGAAACAATAAAGCAAAACTTTTCTCTCAAATCATTTTTTTCGGCCACTTCCATCGCTAATTTAATGCGAGAAAACTGAATGTCAAGACCATATATTTTTGTAAATCTTTTTCCTATATCACTAAAAATGAACTCTCCCCTCCCACAACCAAGATCCAAGAGATTACATCCACTTCCAAGTAATGATAAAGCTACTTCGTGCCTATTTAAGTCGTAGTGCTTAAATAGAGTTGTGATTCTCGCACCGGGTTTTGGTACAGGTCTATAGTTTTTGAAGAGTTCCTCTTTGCTCATAAGTATCTCCTTCAGCAGAAATCACAACATCCTGCAAAATCCCAAATCTAAAATCTATCAAAACCACGAGGTATTGAAATCATCAAGCTCAAAAGCTTAAGTTTACAGGAATGACTAAGTTTTATCCAAGCCACACAAGCCCAATAAGTGTTTAACTATCTTGGTCCATGAATATTCTCTCTCCATTAATTCCCTTCCTCTTTTTCCCATACGCTGTCTGAGGTTCTCATCCAAAATCAACTTCTCCATACACTTCGCCAGATCATCGATATTGCCTTCTTTATACATGAGACCATTATCATTGATAATTCTTTGTCTTAAGCAGAAAGAATCTTTAACTATGATAGGTAATTCACAAGAGCATGCCTCTAACATAGTCAATGATTCCTGTAAAGGCCACACCCCAATATCAGCAGTAGAATAATATTTATAAAGATCCCTATTTTTTACTGCCTTATGCCATATAATTCTGTTCTCAACATCACTAATTTTTACTTTTTCCTTCATCTGACTCATATATGCCTGATCACCATCTCCTATCATGAATAAGTAGATATTAGAATAATTCTTCATCAATTGTATCCCAGCATCTAAAAGCAAATGTGGTCCTTTATCTTTTATAATTTTGCCAGCATAGATGAAAGCGATGTCTTTATCTGAAAGATTATAAGCGATTCTAAGTTCCTTTCTTGCGTCCCGACTGAATTTAAAGGTTTCTGTATCAACCCCTAGATAGTTAACTACAATTTTATCCTGAGGAATACCACACTCTTTACTCATGAAAAGTTTTGTCTCTTCAGTAACCGCTATAAAAGCATTAGCCTGTGATAGCAAAAGCTTTGTACATAAGCTTCTATAAATACTGTAGAACAATTTCCCAAACAGACCTTTTCTCATAACGCTGTAAAGCATGTGGTCATCATAAATTAGCTTTCCTTTTATCCTTCCTGATGCTTTCAGCAAAGCAACTCTTATGGAATTAATACCCGTAATGCCATGTACATATATTACATCTGGATTTAAACCTATAAGAGTTTTCTCCAATCCTTGAAGCCACGCTCTTAAAGACACATCAAAAAGTGTTTTTAATCGAATGACAATTACATCTTCATCTGTATAAACTCCTGCTTTGAGATTTCTCTTTCCAAGTAATTGTTCTAGGTACTTGTATATTCCTAATGGATAAGCCTTGTTTGAAGTAATAACATTAACATTGTGACCTAATTTAGCACATTCTCTAGCTAAATATGGTTCATGATAGCTTAACTGTGGCATATAATAATTTGTCACATGAACAATTTTCATACCTGTTCTCCATATCGCTTTAGGAACTCACAATAAAGATTCTATAAGTTCATGAAGTTCATGAACTTTTCAAGAGTTTACAGAATACTTTGATAATTTTTCGTAAATATCCTCTAGTTTTTCAAAGTTCCTATTCCAATCAGCACTTTTCCTGGCAATTTCAAGATTTTTCCTCCCCATTTCTATGGCTTTTTCTTCGTTCTGAAGAAGAAAAATTATCTTTTCTGCCAAGCTCTC
>JAPLFT010000332.1 GCA_026390535.1 Pseudomonadota bacterium | reverse complement strand
CTGCTGTGGGCTGGTCCTGTCGTTTTTACAAGTTCATACTCAGGAACTTCTTTGTATCTTGCCTGAACTAATTCCTGAAGTCTGGTCTTATAATCAATATCAAGTTCATCGGTAAAAACCTTTTCCATATAATCAGACCAAAAATAATTTACAAAGTCATAAGCACGCTTGTAGCCACCATCTTTATACACAGCGCCAATCACAGCTTCAAAAGCACAAGCCAGGATCGAATCCTTTTGTCCCCCACCAGCTCTTCTTTCACCCTTTCCTAGTCGGATAAAATGCCCTATTTCGATTTTTTTTGAAATTTTTACAAGGACCTCTTCTCTAACTATTGAAGATCTTGCCTTAGACAGATCGCCTTCAGTTTTATCCGGATATTTTTCCATTAACAGATCCGTTATAATAAGCTCCAACACAGCGTCGCCAAGGAATTCCAGCCGTTCATAGTCGTGTTTTTTGATAGAGCTTTTCTGTTCATTAGTAAAAGAGCTATGGGTTAATGCTTCTTCCAATAACGATGAATTTTCAAACCTGTATAATAGTCTGTTCTCAAGTTGTGATAATAATGTCATATCGGTTCTGGATACTAGCAAAATTGACACGGTGAGTCAATGGTTTTCTAATCATCGACGAGAAATTAAAACAATAATTAATAATTGCAATTATTCGACACGATGACGTGGGAGTTTCCCATCCTTATCTTGGTTACATGGTTAAGGCCAGGTATCTGAGCAGTGTTAATAGTTCTAGGATAAAAAGTTCCATCAAGGAGTTGGCCAAAAGAATTTTCACCAAGTACCGTCAGTCTTAACGTAATATGAACTAACAGCACCAGCATCACCATACACGATATTAAATATCAAGATATATCTACCAGGCGTTACCTACTGATATTATTGCTTTTTCAATATAAAGTCATATGTTTTTTCAAGTTCCTTATAGGAGTTATTCTCACTATTAAACTCTATCAAGCCGGTATACTTTTTTATAGGGAAGAACCATATATATGTCTTTACTCTTTCTACGTGCTCTCTAATTGCTTTTGTAATAACACATCTCTTTCCCCCTTCTCTTTCATAATCGATAATTTTAGAATATTCACCATTACCAAGAGCACTTACTTCAAGTCCATTGACATTGGCAAATATCGAATTCCAGTTATCTATTATAGCGATGTCCTTGCTACCATATGCGAAATCCACGTTCTTTCTCAACTGATTCTTGAAAAACTGTAAAGGGTCACTATCTATGATCGTGTAAACAACATATTTTCTAGGAAGGTTTAAGAAAAAGGATAATTCCCTTGCTGTTATTGGATCCATAACTTTATTTTCAGCAGCATCCTTTAAAGTAGACTCATACAGCTTGAATAATTTTTTGGAATCCACCTTATTATTTGAAGAAAGTTTTATCTCCATTTTTTTACCTTTCTTTGGATTTATGTGCGTACTCCATGTGATTACTTCACCATCTTTAATACCTATAGCCTTTGTAACAAGCCAAAATGGGGTCAAGTTATTTGATCCTATTTTGTGGATCTTGGACTGGCCATTTTCTGTTTTGTTCTCTAAGTAGCTAACATCTACACCTTCAACTTTTTCAAAAATAGTGTTCCAGGTATTCTGTACGGAGATATCCTTTGGCATAAGATCTTTTGTTTTTAGTATCCAACTCCTTTCTTCCTGTAATCTTTCCTTATAATTTTCCATAGGATCTTTATATGTTCTGGCAAAAAGGACAGGACGGTCAAGTCCCTGATAATCCAGAGATATTTTTAGTTCCCACGAAGATTTTTTTGCCTCTTCGAATTGTTTTTTAAGATCCTCTTCAGAGATCTGTTTTGCTATATTGCTATCCATCAATTTGGCAAAGCAAAACATAGGAACACACAACATTAAAACAGAGACGATCACACGCCTAGACATAATTAGCCTCCTGTTTAACAATTATATATAAATTCTACTCACGGTATGTATTCTTTGCAAATATTAATTCTGGAATCAGCAGGTTTTTTGACAGTATTTTGTAATTAGAAAAGCAGTATCATCCCAAATTTTCCATAAGCAGCCATGTGTGTTTGTTTAAATAGATCCGAGTCTTTTATAATATTCTCGTATGTAAATGATTCTTCGAACATAACATGACCAAATCTATGCCTCATATAGAACGTTCCAAAATAACCATAACCGGTCTTTGTGTTGTAGCCAACTCCTCCAGTAGCATCCACGTAGCCTCCTTTTATAACCCTGGCCCCTCCTCCAAGCCCTGTGGATGCGTATTTTGCTGTAACAATATCAAAGTAAATAGCTATATCTGCCTTTAATGATTTGGTACGGTCTATAGCAAGAGATGTAATGTCTGGAGCCCTAAAATAAAATTCATCGCCATATAAAACTCTTAACTTAAATTCCAATCTCTTAAACGGTCTAACTCCTATACCCGCGCCAAAGTTGAACATACTTCCACCATGCTGCGCGAAAGCTCGGCCTGAGTTGGTTTGATAAGTTCTCCTTTGCTTCCTGAGTTTCCAGTTTTGGTTTTGATTCTGATTTTATCTCTGACTCTGTTTTTGAGTTTGCAGGCTCAGTGGTCAATTGTTTAGAAGGTTCAGGTTCCATTTGTTTTTCAATTTTTTTCATCAGCTCTTCCGCGTTATCTTGATGCTGTAAGTCCGGTTGTGGAGTCTGGGCTTTTTCCATTTGTACTGGCATAACTTGTGGTTTTGTTTTTTCTATATCAGGCACTACTTCAGCCTCTGTGCCAGACTTAATAGCTCTTATCGCGTTCTTTTCTATACAGAATTTTCTATTATTTTTAGTCTTAAAACATGTAAAGCCTTTTGCATTACTACTGGTGTCGGCAACCTTCAAATATTTTTTATCAACGCAGACTTTGTCACCTATTTCCACACGAGCTGGATCTTTAATGCCACTAATCTGTGCAAGTTTTAAAGCAGATTCGTAAGGAGGGGACATCTCCAGCCTCTTAGCTATTATACTTAACGACTCACCTTTTTTTATAGCGTGGAATGATTTACATTTTTTTGTATTGCCAATTTCTATATCTTTTTTTGAGGCAAGGACTGTTTTTAAACTGTCTTTGTCCATACAGATCTTTTTTTTGCTACTGATCTTGTAACATTCAAGTGCCTGAGAACCAGTTTTTATTATATTTTCGTCAACGCAAAGCTTATCACCAACTTCTATTATGTTTTTATTATCAATATCATTTGTCTTGGCTATTTTTAACGCAGCCCTCTGCATTGGGGCCATTCCCATCGCTGAGGCAATCTTGGCTAAAGTATCACCCTGCTTTACAACATAGTACAGCTTACAACCCGTAACCTCTTTGGCATGGATTGGGGGACTCAAAGATGAAAACACTAAAGCTAAAATTATAACTATGACAATTTTATCCACAATAGTTTTCATAGCATAACTTATCGGAATGTATCCATTAAATCTGACTGATAGTGTCAAAAGAACATCACATGATGCTTGTCTTTTTTAATAACTTTCTAAGAAAGCATGCAGCTTTCTTCATAAATTATTTAATTTTTCTTATCTATAAGGTTAATAATCACTTTGACTATCGTATCTTTGTGTTCAGGTTTACTTTCCGCTATCATCAACGTTATACCTACAAGAGTGTTATTTCCTAATATTTTTGAACCATCCGCTTTATATAGGGCTCCATTTTTTTCTACCTTCCTTTTGAACTATTAAGAAATCCTTAATAGTTGCCTCCTTTTCCAGTTCTTTCGTTGAATATATTGTTTTCAGGTGTATATTTATGTTTGGAATTGTCGTTTTGAAAAGGGCTGCCATTTGCTTCTGGGTAAGCCAGACGGTCTCTTCTTTCAACCTAACTTCAAGCTGTATTTTTCCGCCTTTAGACTTATAAATAGCTATGTCTCTGTTCTTGTCCATTTGATACTCCTCTACCCATTACATTACAAGTTCTATGCCCAGCTATAACGCTGCATAACCATTAAACCACGTGCGGATTTTACATCACTTAGTGCGACAGTCAGTCGACATCGTTGGTTCCACAACAAAGGTTATCAATTATAGTATAGATTATCATAGGTTCAAATTCTATACACCCACCAAATAGAACCTATTAAATTCCACTGAGTGCTCTGCCTTCGGCTGGCTTCCCCACCGCCTTCAACTTACGTTTACCAGAGATGGGGAAGTAAATACTGTTTGACCTGTATTTATAACACAGGTGCGGGTAACGGTATCTGGACGTGCGCTATATTGTCGTATTATTAATAAATAATCCGATACTCATTAACGCGCCTGTACTCGCAAAGCGGAAGCCAATGTTGTTGTTAGTGTTATACGGGTTGTTGTTGTTTACGTTGCCCACTTGCATGTTGTTAGCTGTATTGTTCCAGCTGCCGCCACGTATTATACGGTTAGAGCCACCTGCGATACCGCACCTTTACTTAATCTGCTATATAATCTACTTTTTAG
>JAPLFT010000377.1 GCA_026390535.1 Pseudomonadota bacterium | reverse complement strand
AAAAAAATATTACAAATAAAACAAACTCATTTAAGGAGATCCTGAAATGTCCGGCAACAATGAAAACTTTGAACCTTTTGTAAGGCATGATCAAGTCGTCCCGGAATTCACATTAAAGGCTGTTTTACTCGGTGTAA
Source organism: Pseudomonadota bacterium (assembly GCA_026390535.1). Lineage (GTDB taxonomy): Bacteria > Bdellovibrionota > JAFGOL01 > JAFGOL01 > JAFGOL01 > JAPLFT01. The sequence continues at coordinate 3,550 of JAPLFT010000377.1, read as the reverse complement.
TATTGGCGGTCATCCTGGGTGCGGCCAATACGTATCTTGGCCTCTACGCAGGAATGACGGTCTCAGCATCTATACCTGCGGCCGTTATATCAATGGCGATTCTAAGAGGAATACTAAAACGCGGAACGATACTTGAGAACAACATAGTACAGACCATAGCCAGCGCGGGACAATCTGTAGCAGCCGGTCTTATATTTACCATTCCTGCTCTTATAATAGTAGGCGTATGGACCGATTTTCATTTTTGGCCCACAGCATTGATGGGGATAGCCGGAGTTCTACTAGGCGTAATCTTTATGATACCGCTTAGAAAGGTCCTTATAATAGAAGAAAAAGAGCTTACATATCCCGAAGGTGTTGCATGCGCAGAAGTCCTTATAGTCGGAGAAAAAGGCGGTACAAGATTTAAACCAATTTTCTATGGCGTTTTCTTAGGCGGACTTTTTAAATTCATAGGCTCAGGTCTTAACATGTTAAAAGGGACCATAGAATGGGCAACAGGTCTTGGCGGACGCGTTATCTATTTTGGCAGCGACGTTTCCATGGCTCTTATCGCTGTAGGCTATATCATAAACCTGGATGTTTCTTTTCTTATATTTTTAGGAGGTTTTTTAGGTTGGTGTGTTGGAATCCCTTTGATGGGCATACCGGTAGGGATGGAACATTCCTCTATGATGGATGTGGCATATGAGCTATGGAGCACAAAAATAAGATACATAGGTGTAGGTGCCATGTTGGTAGGCGGAGTATGGTCCATAATCTCCATGAGGAATGGAATACTGAAAGGCATGTCACATATAACAAAGAGTTTTAATAAATCCGAGGAAGCAAAAGTCAAAAGGACAGAAAAGGATATGGGTATAATATCCATTCTGATTATATTCCTGGTAACAATAGTCATCATGGTCCTACTTTACAATTACCTTACCCAGAGTTTAAAGATGGGCATAGCAGCAACGTTTATAATGGCCATCTGTGCTTTTATATTTGTGGCAGTATCAAGTTACATAACCGGACTTGTCGGTAGTTCCAATAACCCTGTATCAGGAATGACCATTTGTGCTCTTTTATTTACAGCTGCATTGTTGTTAGTGCTCGGATTTAATAATGGCAATTCAATACTTTCAACTTTAGGTATTGCCGGCGTTGTATGCGTGGCATCATGCGTTGGCGGAGACACTTCTCAGGACTTAAAGACCGGATATCTGGTAGGTGGTACTCCAAAGTTCCAGCAGATAGGTATGATAATAGGCGGTGTTACCTCGGCATTCTTTATACCTCCTGTGCTTTCTCTGCTCCACAAGGCATATGGAATAGGAACTGGATTAAAGGCCCCTCAGGCAAATCTGTTCGCAAGCATAACAAAAGCTATTTTTGGTACAGGCAGCATGCCCAAGAACATGATCCTCATTGGAATAATAGGCTCTATAATATGTATAATCGTAGATGAACTGTACCTAAAGAGAAAGAACTCAAAGCTCAGGATATATGTTATGCCTATCGCCGTAGGTATATATCTTCCATTATCGCTGGATATACCGATATTAATAGGTGGCTTTATCAGACATCTAATAAACAGAAAGAGGATGGTAGAAGAATCAAAAGATCCCGGAATATTATTCAGCTCGGGTCTTATCGCCGGTGAATCATTGATGGGAATACTGATAGCTCTGTTCATCTTCTTAAAATGGGATCTTTCCATAAACAGTTATTTCAGTAACTCCATGATAGTGCTTTTATCCGTGGCGGCTATAATAATCGGGAGTTTTTTCCTGTGGAACAGCGCCAGAAAAGACCCTGACGCAGCTAAGTAATTACTCTCTGCAGCAGTCCAGTGCTTTCTTAAGTATTGATTTAACCTTGGACATGAAGTTCTTGTCCGTAGTTATTTCTATTTTATTTTCTTTCTGCTCGCTGGCAGCCATATCTGAAAGCATTTTTTTATCTTTTATCTCTTCCGGTTTTATAAGATTAAGGTTCAACGCCCAGAACATGGAATAAAGATCATATGCCTTATTGAACATATCCTTGGCTTCTGCCGAATCACCCTTACCCAGCGCCTTTGTCCCCACTTCCATCATTCTCATGGAACTCGCCAGAAGGTGCTTGCTTATGCACCAGACCTCGCCTTCATATTCCTTTATTATCTTTTTAAGGAGTTCTACCCTCATCTCGCGAACTTCTTTCAGCAATCCAAGATACACAGAATTGTTCGTTTTCTGTGCCGTGTAGAACAGATGCTCCTCTATGCTTATCAGGTTCATTATGCCTATGCTCAGATCCTCGTCTGAAGACAGGTCCAATTTGTCTCCCTGTTTTACTTTCTCGATTTTTTTTAATATTTTTTCCATTTTATCTTCTAAAGACATTTGTTTATCCTCCTCAGATTATCTGGACGACCAGATGGGTGACGATACTTGCTATAAATAAAAAAACCATAGGGACTATAACCTTTTGATAAAGAAAAACAACCTTGTTGTCATTTATGCTTCTAAGATAATGATCCGCCGCTATAGACAGCAAAAATACTATACTGCCGATGATCACACCTATAAGTAATCTGTCCACAAAATAGAACATGGGTTCTCCACCGTAACCCATAAGATAAAGCGGATATATAAAAAGTAAATAAAACGATATCCAGATAATTGTCTTTTTAAACTTAAAGTTATAATTTCTTTTGTTCATCCAATCCAAAAACCAAAGGATGGATGATACGACCAGAGCACCAAGCCAAAGTCCAGTTATAATATCATCAACGCCAAAAGCTCTTAACAGTCCCAGGCCGCTCCCTACAGCTATAGTGCATACAGGGCAAACAGCCAATGCCTGTCTGGAAAATAAAAATGTCATAAAAAAAATTATTATCAAATTCATCATTTTGTTATCCTCTGCTGCAAATAATTTATAATATTTTTATCGCCGACATAACAGTTCTTTCTGTCAAATAGCAGGGGGATACCGACTTTTTTAATATTAAGGCCACAGATCCTGGCTTTTTTAAAAAATTCTTTTTTATTTAATTCGTTATTCATTATCTCCTTCATCACCATCGGATATTTATTACCTACCTGATTTTCCAGCATGAATTGTTCCACGAGCCTGCAATGAGGACAATTCTCACCATAGTAAAATATAATTTGATCGTTCCTGACCATAGAAAACCAGTACAATATCCCTATAGCTACAACCCAGAAAGATATGAACATCATTATAACTGTGCGCGGTTTATTCAAATCATCCTCCAGGCGTATTTTGTGCTAACAAACAAGTCCTGGTCAAGAGTATTTTTTACTAAAATTTTGAGCAATTCCATTCGGCTTCACTGTCCTCGGGTTCAAGAGGTACTTCACAATAAGGTTTCACTATGACTTTCTTCTTCCATCGACCAGTATGATAATATGTAACGGCTAAAGCGACTCCCACTACCCACGCTATAGGAATACCCCACCATATGCCACTAGTACCAAAGTGCCTAGATAATATAGCCGCAGCAGGAACCCTAAACAGCCACAAGGCAAGTAAAGTGAACAGCATTGGTATAAATGTA
>JAPLFT010000259.1 GCA_026390535.1 Pseudomonadota bacterium | reverse complement strand
GTATAAGACTGATAGATGAAAAAGAACAATACGATAATAAAAGGCAACATAAAAATTGTCTCTATCATCGCCTGCCCCTTTTTGTTCTTTCTAACAACCATTGTCTATCATGACGGCATTTGCCGTTCCTCCCGAGGTTAAACAGTCTTCCCACGTGTTATTATAATCATTAATAAGGCATTTGCAGTGATCATCCGATATTTCACTGCCTGTCATGGATTCTATGGCCACTGTAAGATTGTTCTTACTCCCTAATAAAATATTAGGAAGTACCTGGCTCATCTGTACATTGCACGCAATACCTGCTGTAGAAAAAGTACTGTATCTTAATCCGGTTTGATTGCCTCCCCAATATTTCATAATATTCCTAAAACCTGTACTCGAATCATTGATGGAACAGACAGGAGCACTAACCACAAGAAGCTTTGAACTGTCTGTTCCACTAAAACTTGCTAAAACGGCATTTGCCCTGGTACTTTTATCGGCATATGTGGAAGAAGACGAAGTTATTGCCCTACCGACCATAAACGTAACGTACTGTTGATACTGAAGGGCTGAGAGTGATATTGCAAAGTAAAAGATATAAAAAAGAAGACTCGCAGAGAGTATAAACATAATAAGGAATTCAACAGCGACCTGTCCTCTTCTATTATACCAAATTGCATTTTGGCGCAGAACTTTGTCAGCCACTTGCCTGCTTCTCGACGTACGTTCGTGTACGCCTGCGGCGCAGGCCTCGCGGCTTCCGTATTCTGCATCCAAACTGCAACTTGGTTCATTTTTTTTTCGTAGTTTTATATTAATACGCATATTGTTCACTGCACCCAGCCGGGCTCAACCCTTTGAACAGGATGTAATACGGCGCCTTGTTGTCCAGATTGCATAGTTATAGGCATAGTTCCGTCTATGTTCGGTAATGCGCTTGTATTGTATCCACCGACTACCGTTTGCATTTCCTGATATGAATATCCATATCTTATCTGTGTTCTGAGTTCATTTGTTAGAAAACCGGTCAATGCTCCGCCTAATTTACTTCTTATAGTCTCGACAGAATAGGTAAGAAGAGGCACCAACAATGCTATAAGAAGCAGTGTTTCTACCACAGCCTGGCCTTTCTTTTTTAGACGTAACTTGGACCCGATATACCCCATAGTGATAGTATAAATCACTACCAGTTAGACGACAAGTATAAAGACGATATCGTCAGAGCCAGCCCTGTGGCGTGGAGAGTTTATCGGAGACCTGGTATTTCATAAAGAGTTCTATCGCACCCATCTGGCCGCCCTGACCATAGAACACTTCCTGCACATGGTGCATTACTTTAACGAATATAACGGAAATAACTACAAGCAGAAGAATATACTCTACCGTAACTTGTCCTGCTTTTTTATTTTTAGATAAAATCACGGCTAAAATTTTAGTTGGGAGTAGAACCGCCACCACCACCGCCGCTTACTTTTGTTATACCTTCTGTAACTACACTCATAGCTTTTTCTACAACGCCTTTGAACTTCTCTTTAAATACACCGTAAACAATAAAGATCAATGCGACCATGAGCCCAAGAACAAGCATATACTCTGTAGCGCTCTGACCACGTTTGTTAAAAAATCTCATATGCTCCCCCTCCTTAAATTGATTGCATATTTTAACAGTAATTATAACAAATCAAAAATAATTTGTCAATCGTTTGCATCGGTTAGTTAAGATCCCCGCTCCTGTCCTTATTACAGAGTTTCTTGGTCTTGGACAGAGCGTCGGTATAGTATTTTGAGCCGGGAATAGCAATTTGAACGACCTTGTAATAAAGCAGGCATGCATTTTTAAAATCAGAAACACTTTCCGCTATAGCGGCCCTTGAGTAGCTCTCTCTTGCATCGTCATCAATAGATCTTTTTGCCTCTTCTATCCTGGTCTTTGCAGTCTTGTTTTTATAATCTATTTTTAAAACCCGTTGGTACGACGCAATAGCCTCTCTAAACTGTCCGCTCGTAAATAATTCTTCCGCAACCGTCAATTCCGGTGTTATCGATTCTCTGAGTAATTTGTTTGAATCATCCAACAATTTTTTACAATCTTCTCTCACGTTTTTTGCATCACCACTGTCAAGCATCGGAAGAGCAAGACACCTCTGAAATGTTTCTATAGCCTTCATGTATTCTTTTCTATCGTAAAACTTTTTACCCTCGCTAAAGGAATTCTTATATTTTGATAATGCGGCAATGAATTCGGCTCTTTTCTGCGCAAGTTTTTCTCTTTGTGCATTAATTTCTTCTATTTTATCAATAAACTTTTTTGCCTCCTGATTGTTGGGATCTATTTCGAATATTTTTGATACCACTTCTTTTACCTTGTCATATTTTTCCTGACGCATAAGTTCCTGTGCTTCTCTGACCAGCTTTGCAAGCTTTGCTTCCAGCATCTTTTTCACCTGAACGTCTTCCTCTTCCCTTTTTTGCTGTAAAAGCTTTTCTTTTTCAGTTCCTGCAAGTTCCAAAAGCTCTTTTGCCTTTGACCAGTCCGGGACTTTTGAGAGTATTTGTTGTGCCCTGTCCTCTGCAAGTTCAAATTGGAAATTTTTAAAAAGCTTTACTCCAACGTCGTACTCTGCAAGAAGCTGTTTTTGTACCCCCGGAGGCAGCTGGCAAAAACTTCCCTGCTCCGTACACTGGACTTCAGGAATTTCTTCCTTTTTTTCCTCTGGAGGAATCTGTTGAGTCTGTATTTCCGGTTTTTTAGGTTGTTCTTTTTTAGAACTTGGCAACATAAATACTATGACGATAATTACGATAAAAATCCCTATGGCTATAGGAATGAGTTTTTTCTTTTTTGCAGGCTGTTCTCCCTTGTAACCGAATGATTTTTCTATTTTCCTTATTTCTCCCTCACTCTTAATAGGTGCAACTTTTTCTATAACTGCCTTTCCGCCATGAACGTCCTCGAGTCCGGCATCAACACCATGTGCATTCTGAGCCTGGGGATTGATAACCATAAACCTGAGAGTAGAAGAGCCTATCTCTATTATATCTCCGCTGCCCAAAATAACCGGCTCTAAGATTTTTTTACCATTTACTTTTGTACCGTTTGAGCTGTTAAGATCTATAAGATAATAATCGACACCCTGTTTATAAAGCCTGGTATGTTCTCTTGAAACCAAGTCGTCTATAAGAACTATATCTATGTTTTTTGCCCGGCCTATTATTACTACATCTTTTTCCAGACTAAAGACTTTATCCTTGTATGGGCCGCTTATGGCTATCAGCTGATACAAAAGGTAAGTGGACCCTACAATTGTGGCCTCACCCGCGTCTTGTTTAGACAGAATCTCTACGGCAGGCTGCCCATGAGCAGTCGGAACTTCTTCTTTTTTTAATTCCGATTTGGTTTCTTTTTTTGTTTCTTCTTTTTTTACAAGTTTGGATTTTTCCTTTTCTTTCTCTTTTTCCCTTTCTTCTTCTTTCTTTTTTACGTCGGGTATTTCCTGATTTCCACTCATGGTAAAAAAGTCAAAATCATTGTTGGCTTTTTCTTTCTCCGGAATTTTTTCTTTTTTTTCTTCAACATCAGCTTGTTCTAAATTATCCTGCTCTTCCTGAACTATGGGCTTTTCCTCTATATCCTGACCTTTAACAAAAGAGAGTGTAATGTCGCCTACTTCTATATTCTCTCCGGCAGATATTGTCACCTGAGTTACAGTTTCTCCATCTTTTGATAAAAGGCCAAATTTACTTTTTTTAACAAAAGAAAAAGATTTTTTACCTGATTTCTTAAATTCTATATGCTTTCTTGCAATACCGTCTTCCAATACGACGATATCACATTCGTCAGAACGTCCCAGGTTAAAGGAATCTTTTACGATGTTATACTCTTTTATTAGTTTCCCTTCTTTCAAAATTTGAATTTTCATTCGTCTGTAACCATTCCTTTTCTTTTTTCAGAAATGCCTTTAAGCTTTTCAGCCTCTTTAAAAAGCTGTGAGCTCGGATCTCTGGCATTAAGGTTCATAACTTCGTTAAAACCTCTGATAGCATCATCATACCTATATTGTGACATCATTTTTTTACCTATCCGCATTTGTTTTTCGCTTTCCTCTTTTATCATCTCATTTAACTTTTTTATATAAAATGCAGCCTTTGCATGGTTTGGATAAAACGTAACAGCTTTTTTAAAAGATTCAAGAGCTCTTGCATAGTTTTCCATTCTTAATTCTCTCTTTCCCTCAAAGTAATATTCATTGGCCCGATCAAAAAATTCCTTCATATCATCGGGAATCTTGGTAGCATAAGTCGGTTCCTGCGGTTCCGCTTTTTCCATGTCAGAAACAGCTGTTTCCGGATTTACGGCGGGTTCCTGTGAATTAGTTTTCTGTGATTCGGCATTTTTCTTATTCTTGTCTTCTCCACTTCCCATAACAAGCACCAGCAAAATAATAAAGATTATAAATCCTACACCTCCGTAAAAGAGTAACCTTTTCTTATTTGCACCACCGGATGATGTATGCCCCGGCACGACTATTTCACCGGAAGAGGATACGGATATTCCAGGAACTGTGCCATCTATCCCTGACTGAGGTGTATACATGGCAACTGATTCAACTTCTATATACCTGTATGCATGGTTACCCATTGTAAACACATCACCCGATACCAGGTATTGTTCCTGTATTTTTTTCCCATTAACAAAAACACCGTTACTGGACTTAAGATCTTTAACAAGATATCCACCCTCGGCTTTTATTAATTCCGCATGATTTCTTGAAACGGAGGAATCCGTTATTACAACATCACAATCGGAAGCTCTGCCAAAAAGAACTCTGGCTCCGGATATCCTGAACTGGGCACCGGCATCGTTGCCTTTAAGTATTTCAAGTCTGGATTCCTTACTCATGATTCAACTAAACTACCTCAATACTTATGCAGTGATGACTGAATTCTCCTCTGTCGTTTTTTATACCGCTAACACTAATTCTGTGTATTTTGTCATTAACCAAAACTTCTTCACTCAGGTCCTGTCCCATCGAATCATAACGGGAAATAAGGTTTAATATTACACCCAGTATCTTTTGTTCTCTTATGGCATCTACTATGGGAACACCGTGCCAGTCTCCCACTCTATAGGTTGATATATTTGAAAAAGCCGAATTTGCAGCTACTATGGAATTGGAACTGTCCAAAACAAAGAATGGTATTTTTATGGATCTTCCTACCGAGTCAAATATAGTCGCAAAATCACCGCCATGAGATTCATGAAGGGAATCTACTCCACCCATTGATCTTGCAGACACCCTTCTGGATTTACGCAGTAATATATTTACGAGTTCAACAAGGTCCATCCCCTGTCTGGATCCGAAAGAAAACCTCATCGTAAATTCTTATGAATGGAAGATTAAATAGTTTAGAAAAGAAAAGCGATATCAGTAATCCGATAAAACACGCGATGGCCATTCCCACCAAGATCCTTTGCCATGCTCCGGCCAATGTATGTTTTACGGCCTTGGTAGAAAAGTCAATAGCAGCAAAACCCATATAAGCCGTTTCGCCTTTTTCTTCCGAATATACTTTTATAGGTGATGTTACTATATATCTTCCAGCTCCTATAGGATAAACATCCGCTCCTACTTTTGTAATACTTTTATAATCCCTTATTTTACCTTCGATTATTTCCTTGATTCTCTCCATAACAGGTCCGGGAAGTTGATCTCCAGCTCCTTCAGAAGCGGCAAGGACTCTTCCGGTAGCATCTGTTACCCAGGCATACTCAACACCGGGTTGATCTTCTATGGCTTTTACAGACGGTGATTCCTGGCTTTGAAGACTTACAGTATCCTTGTTCTGCTGGGCAAGAATATTTGCAAGATAAATTGCCCGCTGTGCCGTTTCCTGATCCAGCACCAGTCTATCGAATTGAACAATGGGTATTGTTATAATAAGAGTGATGATCACTATTGTTGATACTAAGACCGCCGTGATAATTGATGAGACAGAATATTTTTTTGTAATAGCTTCAAAAAAAGGCATTATGGTCGTATCAAGAAAATGATCTACATCCCCCTTGATACCGGGAGCATACATTCTTGGGCTTCCCTGGTATTCATCTATATCGTCGTCCTGAGATTTAAACTCCATACCGGGAAGTTTTGAAAGTTCGGCTATTTTAATATCACCCTTCACAAGTTGAAATATATGGTCATGGATCGCGATCTTATCTCCGATATTAAGATCCTTTCTTTTGACCATAACACCGTTTACAAATGTCCCGTTTCTGGAGCCAAGATCCGTAATATATATCGTCTCGCCTTTTACTATTATCGCTGCATGCTTTTTAGAAACACCATTGGATGAGATTTTTACATCGCTGTTATCAAACCTGCCGATAACATTATCGCCCTCTTTTAAAATTATAGATCTGGCGGTACTTTGCCCGCTTATACACACTAGACGATACATTTTAAGAC
>JAPLFT010000136.1 GCA_026390535.1 Pseudomonadota bacterium | reverse complement strand
ATTCAGGTTCCTTAGCATTAGGGAAACTGGCGATGATCTTTTTTACATTTTCCCCAAAACCATTATCCATAAACTCACCCAATGAAATATCAGTTGCTAGGCTGAATTGTTCTCCCATCTCAACCTCCTTTACAATGTAATGATAGTAATTTCGATAGAATTACCATCTTTTAACTTTTTGATGTTCCAATCTTTTGATCAAAGCCATAATAATCACGTAAGCTATCAAGACAAAAACTAGCTTGATAACTGTATCAATGTTGCGTAACATAAGTCCCAGAAAATCATTTAGTAGCAATGCGATTTGATGTAGAAAGTCCATAAATAATCCTCTTGACTTTATCAGGTAGATGTTGTATAAAACAAAATGGGCGTACAAACGGCATCACGCTGGAAATCCATTTTCGGAGAGCCCTACCAAGATTCGCCGAAACATGGATTATGTATGCCCGTTATCTATTTTATTGTTATTTTGCAGATATGTATTTTTTACATCTAATTTATTGTTGTTTTACTGTATAGAATTTGTATTTTTAATCAATCCTCCTCCGTTAGTCTAGCTAGTAAATAACGGTGGAATGTGCCTTCTGCCATAGCATAACCTTAAGAAAAGGCACATAGGTTTGAAAGGGAGATTATGAATGGAACTCTAAAACCTCTCAAACTTGTAGATGGGCGTATCTACAGGTTGAGCCACCGCAAGAACTAACTGTATTTTACACGCCAATATGTATAAAAGGCGCCCAATAGTATGGCGTCGGATATTCTTCTTTTACACGTAGAATTGCATTTCTCAGCGATTCAGCACTAAACTCAGGATTTTCCCTAAGGTTTGTATAGAATTCTTTCATCATTTTAGAAGTAGCCTTATCGTCTACTTTCCAAAGACTGACAAGAAGTGTTGTGCAACCAGCCTTCAAAAATGCAAGGACAAATCCGAGCAATTCATCTCCAGGACGAAGCAAAGATAGTCCAGATTCACAAGATGACAAGATGACAATACTTCCCTTTAGCTGACCAGAGAGTTTTGTCATTATTTCACTAACTGAAAGATAGTAGGGATTTCCAAGTTTATCACATAAGAGAATGTGTGAATACATAGGATTCCCAAAAGATACGCCATGCGCTATTATGTGAATAACATCAGCCCAAGTTCCATTTGAATAGAAATTATCAATACTTGCATCATGTTCTTTGCATATCCGAACTTCTCTGCCACAAATATCATGCATATCATGCCTTATCTGATTGCCAAGAAATCCTTTGCTGACACTCATAGTTTCGTCTTCTGCATTTTCAATGAAATCACTGTAAATACATAAATAATCCCCATTTTTTGTGATATAGTAATTTTTTTGGTTATCTTCATCTCTTAATAACCAACTATCATTTTCATTTTTTGCTGTAATTGCGATTTTTTGTGAAAGATATATATCATTTTTTTCAAATTCCTTTCTTAATTCCTGAGACAGGTTCCCTTTGTTAAATTCATGCACGTAACATGAATCAACACTGAAAAGCAAAGTACCTTTTGGATTAACAATGATAAAAAGCTTATTAAGATTTTTGTGGAGTTTTCGTAAAAATGTATAGATTTCTGCATTTGGGCACTGAGAGATAATGTATTCCTCTATAAGATATTTTCCGGTTATAGAGTTATACAACGCACAAAAAGGCAGATTATGCAGCAATTCAAATGGAACTATCTTAAGATTATGAATTCCATTTTTATTGAGGTAATCATTGACAGGTGCAATTAACTGCTCATATAATTTGCCAGAATAATAGTTAAATTCTCTAAGATGCTCTTCCAAAGATTGTTGAGGTAAATCCTTACCTTGCTTGATCAAAACATTTATCATACTCAATGACTTAAGTAAATCGTCCACATTCTTATCAGTGTATACAAATAAATCATGCTCTTTTGTAATTACGAAGATAACCAGACCTATATTTTGTTCGTAATAATATTCCAACAGAGCTGTTTCATTATTTATTATGAACTGCAATTCCTCTATTCTTTTTTTATGCTTTTCTAATAATACCTTGCTATACGATAATGAAGACTCATAAGGATCATTTTTGAACAGTTCGATTAGTTTAGCTTCATACTCGCTTTCCAGCAAATTTATTTCCTTATGGATATTATCTAATGCTTTTTGGGACTCATCATCTGTTTGTCTGGATAAACGAAAATTTTCCTGATACCTTTGAGATAATTTATCTGAAAGATCTTCCAAGCCTTGATTACCAAATCTAATACCTGCGGTTTTTATTTGCCTTAAAAATACTCTTTGTTTACCACGTTCTAAATAGCTAAAGGCATCTTCTTTTCTCCCTGTTGACAAACATAGCGATATCATAGCACTATAGATTAACCAGGCTTTTTCCTGAAAATTAAGCTCCAAAACTACTTTGCATATATTTCGACTTCCTTCTAGCGTTTTGATGCTTTCCTCAAGAAAGGTATAAGCTTCTTCTAATCTATTCTCTTTTAAGTAGATAATA
>JAPLFT010000079.1 GCA_026390535.1 Pseudomonadota bacterium | reverse complement strand
ATATTTTTATTAATATCCCCGAAAAATAAAAAAGATCTTAATTAGGAATTAATTACTTTGACCATCTGGTCGTGTATTAATCCGTTTGATGCTACAAAGTTATTTTCATAGATTGAGAATTTTTCGCCCTTAAAACTTGTGACCTTTCCTCCGGCTTCCTCTACCAATAAATACCCCGCTGCCACGTCCCAGGGGTTCAGGTCTTTTTCATAAAAACCATCATACATTCCACATGCCACATAACAAAAATCGAGAGCCGCAGACCCGGGTCTCCGTATTCCATGAGTGAGTTCTGTGAATCTTCTGAAAAGTTCAAGCGATCCATCCAGCGATCTTCCTCTTTGATACGAAAAGCCTGTTCCCAACATCGAATTTATAAGTTCTTTAGTCTTTGACACATGTATAGATTTATTATTTCTGAACGCGCCACTACCTTTTGAACAATGATACATCTCTTCAGTGATAGGATTATGGATAACACCCGCGATTATTTTCCCATCCAATTCCAAAGCTATTGATATACTAAAATTAGGAAATCCGTGAAAAAAATTAGTTGTTCCATCCAGAGGATCTATGATCCACCTGTTTTTGCCTCTCTCGCTAAGTCCGCTCTCTTCGGCAAGGATACTGAAATCCGGTGTTTTCTTTATCAGAAAATCGGATATTACATTTTCCGATTCAGTATCAGCGGTAGTGACTATACTTGCTTCTGATTTGATCTTAAAGTCAGTCAGGTTGTTAAAATATTTTTTTAACACCTTACCTCCAAGATGTGCAGCTTCAATAGCCGTTTTTTCGTAATTACTATGATCCAATTCCTTCTTTCCTCTTTATCTTTCTTATATAAAATCCCTCAGTAAGTGATTCAAATGTTTTTTCGTAATTATCTTTTGTCTCTATCAATGTTCCTATATTATTTATAGCTTCTTTATCTTCTGAAAAAAGTATCACAGTTTCAGGTTCTATGTTGAAAAGCAGATCACATGATTCCTTTGATAACAATGTTGCGTCACATACGAACAGCCCAATTTTGTGCTTTCTACCCGGTAGAGTGTACTTATGCCCCTCAAATTCCTTTAACCATTTGTTTGTGTTAGAGCTAAAAAACAGACAATTGTTTATCCTGTTTATTTTTAGATTCAGCCTTGCCTCGTCCGTATAGTTTCGTTCCACATCTACGCAATACATCCTGTTATATAATTTTGACAGATGCACGGGTATTAATCCGCAATGGGTGTTTATTATTATGGCGTTCCTTGTCGTTCCCTTTGGAGATGAATTCCTTATTGTCCTGTAAAGAGCGCTTTGTTTTAAGGTTTTCAGCGGGCTATATGGCGAGATATTGTAATTGTACTCATTTACCTTATCGAACACATGCGTAAAGCCGCCTATGTGATGAAATCTTGAATCAAGTTTTATGTAAAATGATGTGTTCTTTCCATCCTCGAGCAGCGGTATCAATTTTCTGAATTTTAATCTCTGGTCCCTGGAAAGATTAAAGATCAGCATACGCGTGCCCTCAGATGACACTTTTACGTCTATGCTTTTTATGTTCTTACTATAATCCTCCGGGATTATATTTATTATCGATTCGATGATTTTATTCTCTTTCATTTTTTATCCTTATTTTGTTATAGGTGTTATGAAATTTATTCTAGGGCCGCGTGTTATTGTTACCTGTATAGGTTTTGAAGGATCTTTGGGCCTGATCAATTCTCCGTCTATGCTGAAACCGTCTTCCACATCTATCTTAAAGACCTTGGCCCTGCTTGCCAGTCTCCTTTTATGCCATATCTCATTATCAGATAATTTAAAAAACTTGAAAATGTTATAGTTTTTTGTCATTGGTTCGCCATCCAGCATAAAGAAAAACCCATCGTGATTGACATACTTTAATGCGAATGGAGAAAACCCCAGTACGAGTTTTTCAATACTTGAGACCAATGCTATCAAATAGGGAAACTCAAATTGTTTATCGTCTATTATTATTTTTGATGGCGTATATGTGTATATCTTTTGAGCCTCTTTATCCTTGGTTAACCATCCGAGCATTGAGGATATTATCGCCTTAAATGCGCTTCTTTTTCCCCCTTCCGGATATGAATAATACTGTTTGATCAATCTATAACCACATCCTGCTATAAAAACGAATCCATAACGTGTCTTTTCAAGCTGGGGGGAATCTATCTGTAAGAGTGCTCTTACTGTAAGCACAGGTTTTTCTTTTTTCTCCATAAGATTTCGTATCCACACCACCGTGTTATACGGAGAAAGATTAAGATCCAGGTTCTTTGCCAGCATGTTCATCGTTCCGCTCTTAAGCGGTACTATAAATGGACTATAATCCCTGAAGTTATCTATCAGCGTGGTTATAAGTTGCTGGTGCGTGCCATCTCCACCATTTGAAAGGATGATCTCTATTTTCTTTTCTCTG
>JAPLFT010000362.1 GCA_026390535.1 Pseudomonadota bacterium | reverse complement strand
TTTCTTACTTATATCATTCACTCCATATTTTACCGGACTTGGAAGTATTATTATAAGCCTGGCTATTTCTCCGGTACTGAGTTTGGACAGATCCTTGTGATAATGATAATATGCGCCAGGGCCGATACCATATATACCCTTCCCAAATTCAACATAATTAAAATACAATTCCAATATCCTGTCCTTACTTAAAAGGACTTCCATCTCAAGCGCCAGCATGACCTCTATATATTTTCTGATATAGTTCTTGTGAGGGGTAAGGAACAGCGTTCTTGTTATCTGCTGCGTTATGGTGCTGCCACCGGCTATTTTTTTGCCATATCTTCTGTTTATTTTATACGCTTCCCATATTGCCCTAAGATCCAGTCCATGATGGTTCCTAAAGTTAGGATCTTCGAGTCTTACAAGATCTGCTCTGGCTGTGTAAGGAATGTTCTTAAGCGACACGAACTTAAAGGGTTTATTCTTAACATGTTTAAAATAGTCCCTATAGAGGGCAAGGCTCGTGGTCGGAGGATTTACAAATTTATAGGCTAATATTAACACACCACCGACGGATAATATGATAACATGTATCAATATGACCAGTTTCAACAATTTCCAAAGTAAACCGTTCTTTTTCCTGTGATGTCCCATGATTGGAGTCTATAAAGTATAAATCTTTTTTTCAACCCATTTACATCATTTTATTTTTGCGGTCTTTTTTATTTTCAAAAAATGGTAAATGCCGGCTTGTAATTTAAAATCATTTATAGTAAAAATCTTAATAAGAGGAACAACTTAAAATTATGGATGATGGCCCTAGTTAGATTGGAAGTGATTTAGGATAAACCTCATTCTGGTTTTCCGTCGACGTCACTTCCGTTAAAGACAAATTGCCGTTCAAAGGTTGGTGACCATGGAAACCAGAATAAACGGATATAATGCTCCGTTCTTTTTTTCCCAGATACTTGGTAAAATAGCTTTCAATCCGGACAGAACCCCTGCCGGAAGAGTCTCAGACTTCATAGTTAACGTAGGGACAACGTATCCGAAAGTTATAGCCATCTGTATAAAAAACGAAAAAGAAGAAAAAGAGATTCCTCTCAATCAGATAGAAATATCCTCCTTGATCCTGGATATAATAATATTAAAAGAATTCTTTGATGATATCCCTAAAAATTCGATAGATTTTTCAGAGAGCGTCCTCACCTTAAAAAAGACCGTTTATGACAGACAGATAGTTGATCTTAATGGTGCAAAAGTCATAAGGGTTAATGATGTGCGCCTTTTAAAATCAGGTAATGAAATAAGCGTTACCGACGTTGATGTCGGATATCGTGGGATACTCAGAAGGCTCGGATTAGAGGATGTAATTGAAAAAATAGTTAATGTGGTAAAATTGTTCGGCCTTAAGAATGTATCATTATATAATCAGATGTTCGTATCTTGGGAATATGTTCATCCGGTCCTGCCAAAGAGCCAGCACGACGCAATAAAACTCACTGTCCCAAAGGAACAGTTCAATAATCTCAATCCGGCAGACCTTGCTGATATATTGGAAGAATTAGACTATGAACAGAGAGAATCTCTGATCAACCAGATACCCGATTCAGTTGCTGCAAAGGTATTGAGTGAAACCGACTCCAAGACCACTCAGGAATTACTTGTAACACAGAAAGAAGAAAGGGCCGCTGACATACTCGAGTATATGGCACCGGATAAAGCCGCTGACATACTGGGAGACATGCAGGAAGAAAAAGCCCTTGGCATCATCAAACAAATGGAGCCAGAAGACGCAGAGGCTGTTACTGAACTTTTGGAGTATTCCGATAATACGGCTGGCGGGTTAATGACCACGGAATATATAAGTTTCAATCCAAACACCATGGTAGTAAATGCCATACAGGAACTAGTTAAAGCACCGGAAGAGGACATAGAGACCATCTACGAAACATTCGTTGTTGAGAATGATAAGCTTATTGGAACGGTCAACTTAAGACAGTTATTGATATCTCCAGGACACAAATCTTTATCGGATATAATGAATAAAAAACCAACTACAGTAACTCCTGATGAGAATGCAAAAAAAGTTGCCGAATTATTTTCTAAATATAATTTACTAACGCTTCCCGTTGTTTCTGAAGGAACCGGGAACATAGAAGGCGTTATCACCGTTGACGACGTAGTTGAATACCTGACCAGGAATTGGCAATGATAAAAAAGTTCCGCCCCTGGATTGGCAGTACAATTATTTTTTTGAGTGTTCTGGGCCCAGGGATCATAACCGGAAGTGTTGACAACGATGCCGGCGGTATAACAACATATTCCGTTGCCGGAGCAAAGTACGGTTATCATTTACTATGGACTCTTATCCCCGCCTTTATCGCATTATTTGTAGTACAGGAAATGAACGCAAGAATGGGTGTTGTTACCGGAAAAGGTCTGGCGGACCTTATAAGGGAAAGCTTTGGAGTAAAGATAACGGCCCTGATATTTATAGCTTTGATAATAGCCGACATAGGTAATACAGCTACTGAATTTGCGGGTATTGCAGGAAGTCTTCAGATATTCGGCATCAGTAAATATATTTCAGTCCCCATATGCGCAGTGTTGGTCTGGATAATGGTCGCTAAAGGTAATTATAAGACCTCGGAGAGGATATTCCTGATATTCAGCGTCTTTCTGCTTTCATACGTTGTATCGGCAATAATGGCTAAACCCGACTGGAAAGAGATAGGAACGGCTGTTGTCAGACCTAATCTACATAGCGATTTTGGTTATATAAGTATGGTCATAGGTATAATCGGAACCACTATAGCCCCATGGATGCAATTCTACATGCAATCCGCCGTCATAGAAAAAGGATTAAGAATAAAGCACTACAAGTTCATACTCATAGATGTGTTACTCGGCTGCATAATGACAGTGACCGTGGCATTCTTCATAATAGTAGCATGCGGTGCTACGCTGAATAAGAACGGCATAGTTATAAATGAGGCAAAAGATGCTGCGATAGCTCTTAGGCCATTTGCCGGAGCGTTTGCCGGACAGATATTTGCGTTTGGACTTTTTATAGCCTCAGTATTCTCCGCAATAATACTTCCCCTTGCTACGGCATTCTATATATGTGAAGCCTTCGGCTTTGAGGCTGGTATAGATAAAAGAGTCAGAGAGGCACCGGCATTTTATGCGTTGTTCACCGCTATAATATTTTTCTCTGTTGTTATTATACTGATACCCAATGCACCTCTTATTGCCATAACCATATGGACCCAGGTTTTGAACGGAATCCTTTTACCCGTCGTTTTAATATGTATGATGCTTATGGTTAACAACAAAAAGATCATGGGACAATATGTGAACAGTACCGCGGGTAATATTGTAGGATGGGCTACGATTTCAATACTTATAGCCCTGACATTCGTCCTCATGATCGAACCGTTGATTACCCAATTCATTCATTGATCACTAACTCATAAAACCGAGACATATATTCAAGTAGACGTTTAAAACAGGTGCGAGGACGTATGAAGAATCTGTCGCATAAATGGTTGCGGTTTCTGGAGGCTTCTCGGCAGAAGAGCCTACAGAAATCAGCAAACATAATGCGACAGAGATGAATAGTCCGAGCGGGTTTGAAGTCTCTTGAATATATGTCTCGGTTTTATGAGTTAGGAGATTTTTGTTTGATGCTGTGGGGCAATAAAAAACCCCTTCTCTATATTCGAGAAAGGGTTTTTTATTTAAAGTCGCAAAGCTGACTTATTTTTTAACGTCGTCTTTCTTAACGTCTTCTACTTTCTTTTCTGCGTTCTTGTGGCCTTTCTTTGCTTTCTTTTCTACTTTCTTTACATCTTTCTTTGCTTCGTCTTTTTTAACGTCACCAGCATTCTTCACTTCTTCTTTCTTCACTTCGATTTTCTTTTCCACTTTTTTAACATCAGCTTTTTTAACATCAGCAGCAGGAGCCTGCGCAAATGCTGAGCATGCAAATAATGCAGCTACAACCATAACTAAAAGTTTCATACGAGTTCTTCCTCCCTTTTAAATAATAATATGAACTAGTTATTCTAGTCCCTTTAATAGACTCATCTTGCCCCCGATATGGTGAAAAGTAAAATATTTTTTTACCCCCCTAAACCCTGCTCCTGTAGTGCTAAAGCTGCCAAAACGCCTTTTGACGCACTGCTCTAACCCCCCAATTTTTTTAATTTTTTTGACATATTGAGCCAATCCGGTAGTATTTATTCTATAAAACGCACAGGAGGTTCTAATATGAGAAAATCCTTCTACCGTCTATTTTTGATGTTAATTCCTCTAAGTCTTGCAATATGTCCAAGCCTACATTCCGTAACAAGCAACGATGCTGGGGACCTGGCAAAATTTATCAAGGATTATGAGACTAAGGTTGAGCCACTTTATAAAAACGCAACGGAAGCATCTTTTGATGCAAGGATTTCCGGAAAAGAGAAAGATTACAAACACGCCGCTGATCTGGCATTCAAGTTGAACAATCTGTATACCAATAAGGATGATTTCAAGTTCCTGGAAAAAATAAAAAAACATAACAAAATAAAGGATCCCGACTTAAAACGTGAATTATTGATAATATACAACGCGTATAAAGGGAATCAGATAGACCCCAAGAAACTGGAAGATATGATAAAGCTTCAGAGTGAAATAGAGAATAAATTCTCTACGTTCAGGGCAAATGTTAACGGAAAAAGCCTGACAGACAATCAGGTTGAAGATGTCCTTAAAACCTCAACCGACTCAAATGAACTGAAAGGTGCGTGGCTTGCAAGTAAGAACATAGGAAATATTGTCGCTCCCGACATTGTGAAACTTGTAAAAATGAGAAATGCTGCGGCAAAAGAACTGGGCTTTAAGAATTATCATGAAATGAGTTTAAAACTCAGCGAGCAGGATCCAAGAGATATAGAAAAATTATTTGATGAACTGGATAGATTGACTAGGCCGTCGTTCATCTCGCTTAAAAAGGATATAAATAAATTCCTAGCCCAAAAATATAATACATCCTCGTCTAAATTGATGCCCTGGCATTATCAGAACAGATATTTTCAGGAAGCACCAAAGATATACAGCCTGGATATGGACGTGTACTACAAGGATAAGGATCTGGTGGAAATAACGGGGGACTATTATAAGGGCATAGGGCTTCCAATAGACGATGTAATAGACAGAAGCGATCTTTATGAAAAACCGGGAAAATATCAACATGCATGTTGCGACAACATAGACAGAAAACAGGACATACGGGTAACATGCAATATAAAACCGAATGAATACTGGATGGATACTGTGTTGCACGAGAACGGTCATGCTACCTACGAAAAATGGCTCGACCAGAGCATGCCATGGTCATTCAGGGAACCCGCTCATACCTTTACGACAGAGGCAATCGCGATGATGTTCGGAAGGATGGCAATGAATCCGCAATGGCTCCACGATGTTATAGGAGTATCCAAAGAAGAACAGAACAAGATATCCGATACAAGTTTCAAGATACTCCGTTTAAACCAGCTTGTTTTCAGCCGCTGGGCACAGGTAATGTACAGGTTTGAAAAATCCATGTATGAAAATCCGGAGCAGGATTTGAATAAATTATGGTGGAAGCTTGTGGAAAAATATCAGTTGATCAAAAAACCCGCAGGAAGACATGAACCCGACTGGGCGACCAAGATCCATATTGCGCTGTATCCGGCATACTATCACAACTATCTCATGGGAGAACTCCTGGCGTCACAGCTTAACTACTATATTGCAAAAAACATAATAAAATCCAAAGACATTAAAAATCAGAGTTATGCAAATAACAAGGATGTTGGAAAATACCTGGCGGAAAAAGTATTTGCTCCCGGAAGAAAATATTATTGGGACGATATGATAAAGAAAGCGACAGGAGAAAAGCTAACAGCAAAATATTATGCGAAACAGTTTGTAAATTAATACTGTGTTCCACAAATATTGCAGATAAAAAGTTTTCTACAAATTATCTTTACCACATAACCAAATGGTTATATGGTTTAAGGACATGGGTACAAAAATAAAAATATTATTCTTATGTATAGGCAATTCATGCAGAAGCCAGATGGCCGAGGGGTTAACCCGATTCTATAGAAGTAATGTAATCGAGCCATTTTCTGCAGGGACAAAGCCTGAGCCGCTAGACCCTTTGGCCGTAGAAGCGATGAAAGAAATCGGTATAGACATAAGCGGGCAAAGATCAAAATCCGTATCTGAATTTAAGGACACGTCTTTTGACTATGTAATAACATTATGCGGTGAGGCCAGTGAAAGCTGTCCCTTCTTTCCTGCAAAAACAAAAATAATACATAAGGGCTTTAGTGATCCTCCTGTCTTGGCCAGAAATGAAAAGACAAAAGAACAAAAGTTAGTTCATTACAGAAAAATAAGAGATGAAATAAAAAACTATATAATGGGATTGCCGGAAAACATACTATGAAAAGATTAAGTTTTTTAGACAGATTTTTAACCCTGTGGATATTTACAGCGATGGGATTAGGCGTACTGATAGGCTACCATGTTCCCGGAGTAGTCGGGTTCATAAATAAATTCAATGTAGGAACTACATCGATACCGATAGCTATTGGACTTATATTGATGATGTATCCTCCTCTTGCAAAAGTAAAATATGAAAAGCTGCATGAGATCTTCAAAAACAAAAAAGTTTTAATACTCTCTTTAGTACAAAATTGGATCATAGGTCCGGTGTTAATTCTGATACTCGCCATATTGTTCTTAAGAGACAAACCGGATTATATGATCGGCCTCATCATGATCGG
>JAPLFT010000376.1 GCA_026390535.1 Pseudomonadota bacterium | reverse complement strand
AGCGTCTTTTGATGGTATTTTTACCAAGCCTATATGATGTAAGTATCAGCTTCTTGGGAAATGAATCTTCCGAATACAGATAAATATCTTTTGCATAGTTGGTTATTAGGTCCATTAACTCATCTGGACTAAAAAAAAGGGGAGTGATCTTGACACTCCCTTTTATTCCTACTGTTGAAGTAAGTTTACCGATCTTGATAAGTTCTCGACCAGAAACAACTATTCGTTGTTCCATAATATCTAGTCAACTATCTCAAGAATGGATCTCTTTCTTAATTTTGTGGCAGAAGCGCTCAGTATTGTCCTCATTGCTCTTGCTGTTTTTCCCTGTTTGCCAATTACTTTCCCTAAATCTTCCTTTGCAACTTTAAGTTCCAATACCGTTGTTTGCTCTCCTGCAGTCTCAAAAACCTCAACCAGTTCCGGCTTATCAACTAAAGCTCTTGCCATTACCGTGACAAGTTCTTTCAACTCTCCCGTCATCTTCTACCTCCTCAGGAAAACGCGACCTGGTTTTACTTTCTCTTAATTAGTGAAGCAACAGTCTGTGTAGGCCTAGCTCCGACACTAAGCCAGTAATCAACACGTTCCTTGTCTAAAACTAAACCGTTCTTATTGTTCGGGTCATAAGTTCCAAGTTTTTCTATAAATCTGCCGTCTCTGGCAAAAGATTTGTCTGCTACTACTATTCTGTAAAACGGATTACCTTTTGATCCCTGCCTCGACATTCTAATCATAACGCTCATTGCTGTTAAACTCCTCCTATCCTAAATAATATCTATATTCCTAAACCAGAGAAACCCGACTTTGGCAAGTGTTTCATCAGCTTTTTCATGTGATCAAAAGACTTTAAGAATTTATTTACATCATTTACCGTCGTACCGCTACCTAATGCTATACGTTTTCTCCTATTTCCATTAATAATATCAGGCAGTTGACGTTCTTTCTTGGTCATTGAGTTTATCATGGATTCTATTTTTTTAAGTTCTTCATCCGGATGGGTCATGCCCTGGAGCTTCCCCATCATGCCAGAAGCACCTGGTATCATTGACATTAATCCGGATAATGAACCCAGTTTCTTTATCTGTTTTAACTGATCCTTGAAATCATCTATATCGAATGTATTTTTCCTTAATTTTTTCTCAAGCTTTATCGCCTCTTCCTTATCAAAATGAGATTCGGCTTTTTCGATCAGGGTCATCATATCGCCTAGATCAAGTATTCTTGAGGCTATACGGTCGGGATGAAAGACCTCAAGTTCAGAAACTTTTTCTCCAAATCCCATGAACTTTATAGGTTTGCCTGTGGTGTTAAAGAGGCTGAGCGCCGCTCCACCCCTTGTATCACTATCCAGTTTGGTAAGAATAAAACCTGAAAGATCCAATAGCCCGTCAAATTCCCTCGCAACATTTACGGCGTCCTGACCTAACATTGAATCAGCTACTAAAAGTATTTCAGACGGATTAAAATCATTCTTAAGTTCTTTTAATTCATCCATCAGCTCCTTATCAATATGAAGACGGCCTGCAGTATCTATTATCACAGTATCGTTGCCATTTTTTGCGGCAAGTTCTTTGGCCTCTTTTACGGCCTTGGGAGCATTTCTTGTCTTAGCATTGCATACGTCTATACCGTTGGATTCAGCAAGGATTTTCAACTGTTCTACAGCCGCGGGTCTGTTAAAATCCACGCCCACAACGACAGGTTTTCTTTTTAACTGTTCCTTAAAATACTTTGCTAGTTTTATCGCTGTGGTCGTTTTACCTGAACCCTGAAGGCCGACCAGCATTATTACTGATGGAGTTCCTTTAAAACTAAGACCTACGGATTTACTGCCAAGAAGAGTGGTAAGTTCCTCATGTATGATCTTTAATATCTGCTGGGACGGAGAAAGGGCTTTGTGCACCTGCGCACCCAGAGATTTTTCTCTCACCGTTGATAGGAACTGATTAACAACGTCATAATGTACGTCTGCCTCAAGCAGAGATATTTTAAGGTCATCAAGGACCGCTTCTATGTCTCTTTCACGTACTGTTCCTGGTTTTTTAAGCCTATCCAGTATTTTGTTAAAACCATTTATAAGATTATTAAACATTAAATTACCCTCGTTATTTAAGACGCCATTAATATTACAGAACGATCATTAATGTCAATATGATAGTGTACTTGTAATTGACACCGAATACCTTAAAGATTTATAACGACCACAGTGCACCGCTAGCTCAACTGGATAGAGCGCCGGTCTTCGGAACCGGATGTTGGGGGTTCAAATCCCTCGCGGTGTACCAACGTAGTGAGCAACGCGAACGGAGTTGGACACCGCGATATATATATTGCGAGCGGAAACCCCGCGAGCTTTCATTAGGATTCACTGGAGCGAGTCGCCCTAAGACATGCACGACGAGCGGAAGTAAATCCCTCGCGGTGTACCAATTTAACAGTTAGAAAATCCTACGGAAAAGATAACAACGGCTATAATAACAGCGGTAAAGATCCAAAAGGTCTTGGTCTTATAAAGCTTCATCTTAAGCCCCCGTTTATTCTCTTGGCTCAATCACCTTTATCCAGCCGAATTTATCCTTTATCTTCCCGTATTGAATACCGGTTATAGTATCGTAGATATGCTGGGTTATTTTACCGGTCTTGAAATTATTTATTACATATGATTTATCTTTATATATTATTTCTCCTACGGGAGAAATAACACACGCTGTTCCACAGCCAAAAAACTCTGTAATTTTACCCGATGTTACTCCTTCACAAAATTCCGTAATACTGACCTTTCTTTCTTCTACGCTGTAACCAAGATCTCTTGCCGCAACTATAACTGAATCCCTTGTTATACCGTGCAATATCCCACCGGTTAACTTAGGCGTAATCAATTTACCGTTCTCGACAAAGAATACATTCATTGTGCTTATCTCTTCTATGTATTTCTTTTCCTGTCCATCCAGCCATAGAGCTTGTGTGCACCCTCTTTCCCTGGCTTCCATTGCTCCACGAAGGCTAGAGGCATAATTGGCTCCTGTTTTTGCCTCACCCACACCGCCTGGTACTGTCCTTACATAAGTATCGCTAGCCCATATTTTTATCGGATTAAAACCCTCCAGGAAATAACATCCAATTGGAGAATTAATTATAAAGAACTTATATTGAGAGCCTGACCTAACGCCAAGCACAGGATCGGTTGCTATCATAGCTGCTCTAATGTACAGGGATTGTCCTTCTTCCTGTGGTATCCAGTCCCTATCTGCCCAAACTAATGTCTCAAGAGCTTCCATGAAAAGTTTTTCATCAACATTTGGCATACACATTTTAGTAGCCGAAATATTAAATCTCTTTATGTTGTTCTCCGGACGGAACATAACTACACGCCCGTCTTTCCATTTATACGCTTTCTGTCCTTCGAATATCTCCTGGGCATAGTGTAATACTAATGTCGCTGGAGAAAGAGAAAACGGCTCAAACTTTTTAACAACCGGATTAAACCATCCTTTGTCCTTTTCATAATCCATTTCAAACATCTTATCTGTAAAAGTTGTTCCAAAACGCAGATCCTTTCCTATTACCGGTGTTGTTCCTTTAGTGTAATTAATTTTGATATTCATTAATCCCAGCCCCCCTGTGTGCCTGTTCTAAATAATATACCGACTCTCAATAATACATCCCATAGATCGTCAACACCGTTAGCTCCCGAGGATATAGACTTACTAAACACAGGATGAAATCTGACCAAGAGTCCCATCCTGAACCACTTACCAAGATCAATATCCATACCGCCACCGACGTTGAATCCAAACGCAGCCGCTGAATCTGAAACACCACCCAGCTGGATCGAGTTCCTATAAATACCTACCCCAGCCGTAAGAAACGGAGAGAGCTGATCAAATTTAAATCCAGTTTTTAAACCTATGGTGCCATAAAACAGATTGGCTGAATTTGCACCATTGCTGTGCGGTGAGTAAACAAGATTAATATCAAGATCGAACATATTGGATGGGGCATATGTTATATATCCGCCATAACCAAATCCGTTAGATCCGTACTGGCCCATACCGCTGCCCGTCAATCCTACCCCACCAAAGGAACCGCCAAGAGAAAGATCTCCTTCATCGGCATTACAGGGTGAAATAAAAATAATAGTTCCTAACAATAAAAGAATAAAAAAAGATTTTTTAATCATTCATCATCCTCCTCTTCTCTTCCTCATACTGTTTGACTTTTTCCTCAAGTTCCGCAATTTTTTGTCTGAGTGACAGGAGCTCTCTCTCCTGCTTCATGCGCTCTTTATTTGCGGCATGCCTCATTCTCTCTATAGTAGTCTTAAAATATTCCTCCATCCTGGAGCCAAAATCCTCGAATTTTGCTGAATCCTTGTTGTCCTTAAAATAATCCTTGGTCTCCATCCAGAACGCTTTATTACTATCAACCAGTTGGGCTATCCATTTTTCAGCTTCTTCCAGCCCGGTTTTAACAGAATCCTTGGATGATGATATGAATTCCGTTAATGTACCTGTCTTTATGACCGATTCCAGTATACTCGAACTTGCTCTATTTCTCTGCTTTTTTTCAGCTTCCAGGACTATAAGAGCAAGCGTAGTTCCCGTAATATCCTCACCTGTTTTATTATCAATTATTTTAACGGATATACCATTACGAATATGATTTGCTACTTCCTCTATAGTAACATACCTGCTTAACTCCGTATCATAGAGCTTTCTGTTGCCATATCTTTTTATTATCCTGCTGACTGTTTCCGTCATGTTCTCCTGTTACCTTTTAAGAAAAGTCCAAATCTTCTTTATTACACCTACAACCTCGTAACAGAATATCACTGATAATAGTATAGCCAGAACCGCTATTTCTGCCCTGCCAGGCAATAAGTCCCTAATAACCATAGGGTTTCTTTTATTTTTGAGCTCAGTCTATGTCAAGTGTAAAGGAATATATCAATAGGCTAAGGATTACCGATAAATATCCGATAAGTACCTTTAAGGAGATTCTTCATGAGTAAAAACATTTTTATACTAGCTGTTTTTGTTGCCTTTTTCTCCATAAATTCAAACGCAGGGGATTATAGGGCATATTATCATTATATGATGGGGGATAAATATTATTTTGAAGAAGATTTTGAATCCGCCATTACAGAATATGTAAAAGCTACCGTATACGATGATTCATCACAAATAAGATTAAAAATAGCCCATTGTTATCTTCGGGCAGAAAATCCGGATGCGGCAATAAGCAATATAAAAAAATCGATCGAACTGGATCAGGAA
>JAPLFT010000317.1 GCA_026390535.1 Pseudomonadota bacterium | reverse complement strand
TGTCGTTGTTTGTATTGTTCTTATGGGAGGCTCCCTGTTTTCTCAGAATAATAATATGACCGAACTTAAAAAATATAAATGGTGGTTAAAGTATGAGACGGATAAGGTCCGCCTGGAAGATCTAAAAAAAATAAACACCCTCGATCTGATAAATAGTGATGAGATATTGTGTTATTTTCAGGCCAAACCTCCTAAAGAAGAAAAAGCTTTTTGCTTTATTGATGATCCAAATGAAAATACACTCATAATCAACTCCTCCTATAAGAGGGACCAAAAAGATAAAATAGACAGCGAGCGTACCGCCTGTATAAGACCTAAGGTAGTTCTGGAACCAACAGCACCCGGCAAAAAATTAAATCCATGCGAAACACATCTAGAGTATATAACCTTAGAAAAAATGGAAAAAGATTATTACACATATAAAGATCATACCCAGTTAATTTACCTAAAAGACGCCGGTGCAGATGTGTCAAAGATGAAATGTCTATTCAAGAACCAATATTTCCTGGGAGAATGGAAATATAACATTGCCATAGCGCCGGATATTACCAAGGATCAGAAATTATTAACCATAGTATCTATGACCGGAAATTGTTTGTCAGGGACTATACAATATTATATCGGTGAACTGATAAAAGAAAACAAGAAGCCGGAACCGGCTCCCGTAGTAAAAAAGAAGAAACGTTTTTTCTTCTTTTGATATTGAACATAGGAACACTGAATAAATTTATAAACCTTCTTTGTGAGTTATTTTGCATGTGTAATTGGCGCTTGCTTTGCTACTCATCATCAGGATGGCGTATTTGATGGGGCTGGTCGCTCCTTCTACCGAGAGATCGCCCACCCCCTCAAATACATGCCATCCCGACTTCTTCATACGCAAACCTCGCTGGTGTCAACTTAACTCACAAAGAAGGTTTATAAATTTATTTAGTGTTCCCAGACTTTTTATATATCAATCAACAGTGTCTATAAAAAGCCTTGTATGCCTGATACGTACTGTACAGATCTGCCTTGGATGCGACTTCAAATGTTGAATGCATACTTAGCAATGCCGGACCGCAATCGATTACATCCATACCGTAATATGCAAAGAACATAGCCACAGTCCCGCCGCCGCCAAAATCCACTTTTCCAAGTTCAGCCACCTGCCACTTTACCTTGTCCTTTGCAAACGCTCTTCTAATATTCTGTACAAATTCGGCGTGTGTTTCACTTGCCCCGGATTTACCTCGTGCACCGCCGTATTTATTTATTGTCACGCCACAACCCATTTTTGCCGCGTTCATGGGATCGATAGTATTGCGCCATTCAGGATCAATACCATTTATGACATCAGCACAAATAACCTTTGAGTTTTCCATAGTCTTTATAACAAGATTGGGATCATCAACACCGTAATGACCCATTATCTTCGTGAATATCCTGATCATTAAATTGGAATCCGCACCGGCGTCGCTCAAAGATCCTATTTCTTCCTTATCAAGAAATACAGCCATGATATTTTTATTTGTTCTTTCCATATCAAAAAGAGCTTTTGCACCGGCAAACGCACAAATCCTGTCATCCTGTCCATGAGCGCCTATGAGACTCCTGTCAAAACCTACATCCCTTGCCTTGCCGGCAGGAACAAGATGTATCTCTGCGCTCACAAAATCCTCTTCCCTGATATCGTACTTTTTATAAAGATGATCCATTATGCTGAGCTTAATAGAATCATTCTCTGATTTAAACTTATAAGGGATGGATCCGACCAATATGTTTAATTGTTCTACCCACTGATATTTTTTTATACCACCGTAGTAATGGGTTTTCATAAAAGCCATATCATCGGCTTCATAAAGCGTGGATCCCTTAAGGTCCAGCTGAGGACTGTCTATATGGGACGCTATTATATGGAATCCCTTTTCAAAATTCATGTTGTTTATATTAGCAATAACGGCAGAAACACCCCTGTTGTTTATAAAAAGTTTTTTGTCCTTCTTTGCAGCTTTGTCTATATTTTTATATCCCTGTCCGGATGACCATTTTTCAAGCAATCCAACAGCCTCACGTTCTGTTTTGCAGTTGTTTAAAAAACCTTTATATTCTTCACCAAGATCAAATATCTCTTTTGTAGTCTTTGGGCTAATTCCGTCCCAAACAGACTTTTTTATCATGAATAATTTGTCTTTTAATGCCTTATTAGGATCTTTTTTTGAAGTTTGTGCCATTTTTGTTCCCTCCCAGACCTAAGGGATATCACAAAATTTACGTATTGCAAAGTCGGCAAAAAAGAGTTTTGATATCCTCAAGTAGCGATAAAAAAGGAGTAAAAAATGTACCGACTGGTTCTTATAAGACACGGAGAAAGTCTCTGGAACAAGGAGAACAGATTTACAGGCTGGACTGACATTGACCTTTCAGAAAAAGGTATCTCTGAGGCCGTATCGGCGGGTAAAATTCTTAAGAATAAAAAATTCCGTTTTGATATTACATACACATCAGTATTAAAAAGAGCAATACGGACAGCGTGGATAATCCTGGATGAAATGGACCTTATGTGGATACCGCTACATAATAACTGGAGATTAAATGAAAGACATTACGGTGCACTTCAGGGACTTAATAAGGCAGAGACAATGAAACAATACGGGGAACAACAGGTTAAGATATGGAGAAGGAGTTACGCTACAAAACCCCCTGCTCTTGAAGAAAACGATCCAAGAACATCGTTCTCCGACCCAAGGTACAGCGAAATGAACAAAAAAGAGATACCCTTGTGCGAAAGCCTAAAAGATACCATAGAAAGGATGATGCCTTATTGGCACAAAGTCATAGCCCCGGAAGTAAAAAAAGGAAAAAATGTTCTGATATCCGCGCATGGTAATAGCCTGAGGGCATTAATAAAGCATTTAGACAGTATCTCCGATGATAAAATACTGGAGGTAGAGATCCCCACCGGTATTCCTCTGGTGTATGAACTTGATAAGAACTTAAAACCTTTAAAGAAATATTATCTGGAGGGATAAGATGCCATACATAGCCTGGGATCGGGTCAGTCCATGGGAAATCATAACTATCTTTGTATGTCTATTGCTCTCCGCTTTTTTTTCGTCGGTAGAAACGGCACTTACGTCCATAACTCCGGCAAGAGCCATTCAGCTCATAGATTCAGAATCAACACGGGCAAAACATCTTAAGCATTGGTTCCAGGATCCCTCCAGGATAATAACGACCATACTTATAGGCAATAACACCGTCAATATTGTCGCCTCCTCCGTGACTACCCTTATGGCGAAAAAACTTTTTAGCAGCCTGGGCATAGCTGTAACAGTGGGAATAATGACCTTTGTCGTACTTACGTTTGGAGAAATAATACCTAAGATATTCGCAAGAGCAAATTCAATAAAATTAAGCCTTACTCTTATGCCAGTGTTAATGTTCTTTTATTATCTTTTATATCCTATAACTTTTCTATTTGTTTATATAACGGAGAAAGTTTTTAAATCTACTACGCTTCAACATTCCACAAGAGGTCCCCTTGTAACCCTGAAGGATCTGGATTTTTTTATTTCCCTTGCGCAAAAAGAAGGCGCTTTTGTAGGTTCAAAAAAGGGAACATATCTAAAAGCCGTATCTGAGTTCAGCGACTTGAAAGTAAAACATGTTATGATTCCAAAAAATAGAGTTTCCGTAATAAACGCAGATATAAATATCCCTGAACTTACAGAAATAATAAAAAGGGACATGTTCACCCGGTATCCTGTTGTAAATGACAATGAGACATTTACCGGTGTGCTCCATGCCAAGGATTTTTTGCTCAACATGGAAAAATGCGAGCAGGAGAACAGTATCCTCTCTA
>JAPLFT010000119.1 GCA_026390535.1 Pseudomonadota bacterium | reverse complement strand
ATAAAAACTTACCTCATAAGAATTCCCATTTGAATCCTGGCAGGTTACCAAAAAGAAGGCATTAACAGAGGCATTAGTTATATCCTCTGTAAGCCCCTGTTCGATATACTGAAGAACACCTATTGTCCTATAAAGTTTTCCATCCGGCCCCACAAAATATGTACCAAAAGGTCCCTTGTACTGGAGCAACATCTTATTTTTTACGTCGTCATTACAGGTTATAGTATCAATTATTTGATCATAGTAAACCAGATTACTTATGGTTATCTTAACGGGTGAAGCATATGATGGAAGAGGAGAAACAGGATTTAATATATTTCCCTGCCAGTCAGGATTTCCATCCAGAACACTTTCTATATATGAGTCTTTTATCTCGACTTTTGTAGAGCCGCCTACGTCAGCCTCACCTGTAAATATCAATCTGCTTACAAAAGGAGGCGCCGGCTGAGGATTAGGAGTAACGTGGCTATTACAGGATATAAGAGACATAACAGAAATCGTGCACATTAATGCAAAAAAATTAAAATATTTTTTCACTTTTATACCCCTGTGATTTTTACTCTACAAAAAGATCTATAGGTTTATCATTATAATTTTTCATCTGTACGCTTATAACGCCATTGAATATTCCGGTCTTTATATTAAAGCTGTTGTTGATATGCAAATTTGATTGATAATAATCTCCATATAAACCGACTATATAATCATTGCCGTCGGAGCCGGTGCATTCATATGTTGGATTATAAGGATTGGCAGGATTAGACGGATCAGTTTTTGGCATAGATATGCTTGTTATTTCATCCTGTGGTCCTTGAGGAACCCATGCTGCGCCGGAACATACTGAATTTATGGTCGTATCACACGCATAGAAATAACCGTCAATACTCATGGCAAAAATTGCCTCATGCCCATTGGGCAGAGAACCTGTAAGAATGCCAAAGACCTTATTGTTATAAACGTCCTTACTGCACGTTATATCAACGCCCTTAAGATAATAATAAAAGGACGTAATCTTAATCTCAAAAGGAAGCAGATAAGGAATACTCGCAGGAGGTGTGTTCGTAATATTATTGTAGGGATTCCCGTTCAGGACTTTTTCAAGATAATCATCAAAAAACGCTACTGTTACGGTCGCTCCATCGGCAATACCGCTAAAGATTAAAGCCGACGCCACAACCGTTGTTGTTGTCGAAGAACCGGAACTTGAAGATGCTGTAGTATTATTCGAACACGATGATACAACAAACAAAATTGCTGCAACTATGGAAAATACTCCCTTAAGATTTTTCATTTTTATCCCTCCGGACATAAATAGAATTCCACTTAACCAGTTTTTCGTGCAAATTTTATACCATTGACGGGGAAAAACTATATCCAGCGACTAGAAAAGATAAGAGATTCTATACCATTTAGGAAACCAGGGCAAGGCCTATAAGTGTCTATATTTTTTACACTTATTATTATCTATGACATTGGTTTAATATCTTCCCTTTAAATGACAGTTGAGTTAAAATTTTATAGGGGAAGGGGTAAAACTCTATAAATAATTTAATGCGCATTTTTATTTTAATTGTATTTGTCTTACTAAATCTTTGCCCTATATATGCAAATCCTTCTCCGGATACATTTACTTCTCATTGGTACACTACCCCGGACAACAGATATACCATTGGTACTCCACCTTCGGAACAAGAGGCTGCAGAGATTGTTTCTAATCCCATTTATACGGAACTCAGTGAATATAAGGACTATTACAGAATTCGTCGCCTAGAAATAATAACCGGCATTGCGATGACCCAGTTAAAACAAAACACCTCTGATTCCATCATGGTGGGAAAAAGTAATTTGATGCCCACTTTTATTGTTGAAGGTAATTTTTGGATAACCCGCTGGCTCGGGGTAGGTGCCAATTGGACTAACGTCGTTTTTATCACCCTGGGTTCAGAAAGGGATCCGAATGTGCCAAACCCTGTTTACATAAGGCCGTCCTGGTTGGATATTTATGCAAAATTCCGTTATATGTTCGACAATAAAGACGGGAGTTCCTTTGTTGCACTAAAAATTGGACGACATTCACATGATTTTCCCGTACTTACCTATCCTCAATACATATTTAAAAGCCATGCACAGGGTATAGACATAGGTGCTGAACACAGATTGGCATTCAGTAATATGTTCGGACTCAATATGAATCTTGATTTTCTTTGGCTTACAAAATTAGAGGATGTTTCAACTGTATCAAACAGCCAGAAAGGAATCGGATATAAATTCGGGATAGATTTTTACGGTACTGTGATGGATAGAAAAGGCTTAAAGACGATGATCTCCATCGGCTACGGACAGACAAGCTATATATCTAATCTTTATGGATCCGGAGTATCCGGAGATTCCAGGCCTGCATTAGGAGTTAACCATTTTGAGCAAACATACAGTAACATTCATCTTACTTTTACTGCTAGGATCTAGCGCTTTTTCCTCTCAGTTCATCCCGTCAAAAGAGGATCTGAGAAGTTCTTTAACCACGCTGCAACTCAAAGAGGAGTTGGACCAGCTCTTTAACAGTAACGACGCTAAAGACATATTCTGGGGAGTCAATGTTGTAAGGCTCAAAGACAAGCAGGAACTCTTTGGGTTAAATAAAAATAAAAGATTCAGGCCTGCCAGTAATATGAAATCAATCATCGCCGCCGGTGCATTAAAGGCATTAAGTGCGGATTTTCAATTTAATACAAAGCTCTTCATAGACGGTAAAATCGAGGA
>JAPLFT010000105.1 GCA_026390535.1 Pseudomonadota bacterium | reverse complement strand
GACTACCGGAGCTGCAACTCGCAAAACTTATAAAGATCAGAAAAAGAAATTTATATATTAAAAACTTTTTCATTTTTTCTCCTATTCTATTTTACAGTGGCTGTAATACCAATAGGTGCATTTATATATGTAATAGCCCCCCATCCGTCTATTGAATTCCCGGACGTTGTTTTTTGAGAAAGAGCGGACACACTTCTTCCTCCGTTTATAATTGCATTCCTGACATTTGAATATGTATAACCGGGATTATACGCCATTAAAATAGCCGCTAATCCGGTAACGTACGGCGTAGCCATGGATGTTCCATGCTCTATCTTATAATAAGTTGTAGGGTTCTTAACCTCATAAATATTAAAATATCCTATTGCGACTCCACTCCTTGGATTTGAACTACCTGTTGATGTTAATTGAAATCCTATGGAACAATTACTCTGGCCAATACAATTAGGGAGTAAATACTGATAACTATCAAAGGAAGTAATAGGATAACTTAATACTTTCTGAGAAATACTATCCACAAGTCCACTTCCACCTATTGGATTAAGACCTGTATTATAATATATTTTAAAAAAATCAGGCGAATCAACATCAACAGAAGCATAAAATGCCAATGCTATATAAGATGAAGAAGAATCTATAGAAAAGTTCCTCCAAATACCTTTATTGGAATTAGAAACGTATTTATTTGCTCCACTTACACTCCAATTTGACGGACTTGTAAGTAGGTTAACTTGATTACCATATACAGTTATATAAGAATATCCCCAGGTGCCGATCGTACCTGTAAGAGTCCACGGAATACTGAAATCATCCGTAATAACGTCACCAAACCATGAGCTGTAGATGTTCAAACCAGGTGCTCCCACATCTACACTCGTTGCCCCATAGTTTGAAAAATTTGCGAGTATATCCGCCTGATCCAACGCCGCCACACATATTATGTTTGAATTTGTATAAGCACAGGGATAGGTTTTGGTGGTAGAATCTATATCTACACCGTCGTTACCTGCGGCAGCCACTACCAGAACACCCGCCTGCTCTGCTGCTGTTATTTCTGCAGCTATTGCAGCGTCATTCGCAGATCCCCCAAAACTCATATTAATGACCTTTGCCCCATTGTTTATCGCAAAATCAATACCCTGGACGATCTGAGATGTATAACCGACTCCCGTATCGTCAAGAGCCTTAATTGCCATCATACTGGCCTTCCAGCACACACCGGTACCGTACTTGCCATTATTGCCCACAGCACCTATGATTCCCGCAAGATGGGTGCCATGACCATTATCGTCCATAGGATTAGTGTCGCTATTAACAAAATCGTAACCATGATTGGGATAGCTGGTGCCTCCATTCCACATATTGGAATTAAGGTCCGAATGATTATAATTTACACCGGTGTCGAGTATTGCAACTACTACAGAACTGCAATCCGTTACCTTATCCCATATAGGCTCTATATTTATATCTGAGCCGCTGGTTCCGGGATTATCTGTAGAGATCGCTCCTTCTAAAAGCAAAGAAACTGTTTGTCCCGTGTTATGTAATCCCCAAAGTGTCGTATAGTATGTATCGTTCGGCACAGCGGATATTCTATATATATAGTTTGGCTGAGCTATTTCCACATCAGGATTATCAGAATACCTGCCAACAGCTTCCTGAACACTATCAGAGGAAGAGAGTTTTACCGTAACATAATCTAAATTTTTTAATTTCTTAAAACTATTTCCACCTAATGAGGCTATAATTGCCTTTCGATCAGACGTTGTTATTATTGTTTTTTTGAATTTTACTATTATTTCCCCGTCAACATATTCAACGGTATTAGATGCTCTGTACTGAGCAAATACAGATGAACAAAAAAAACCGGTTAAAAATAATACCAGAACATATTTTCTCCTCAGTCAGCCACCTGTAATGTATATTCATTTGATGAAGAACTATGAACCTTATTACCGGTAATACTATTTCCATATGCCGCAACCTTTATATACCATGTTCCCGGAGTGAGGCTTAACGTTGTAGATATCGGGGCTTTGCTGCCGGATTCATATGGAACATCAACACTGTCTGCAGAGGAAGTGTCAAAACCTTGTTTATCACTATAATAAACTATATAACCGCCGCCGGATGTATTGACCGTAACTTCATTATTTGCCGTCCAACTGACCGTCACGCTTTTTCCGGCACCACCGCCGCAGCCACTACAACCTGCAAAATAAAACGGTAAAAACGCCATTAACAAAAAGATAATATTTTTTCTGAGCATATTACATTGATTTATATCATTATTATGTAGAAAATACCTATTGATTTTGTATAATGACTTGTATAAGGTTGTGAAGATATTGAGACGTTAGCGGAGCGGTATTATGATTTTTAATAAAAGACTTTTTCTGTTTGTCCTGATTTCTTCAATAATATCATTATCTTCATGTTCAAAAAATAATAAGGATGAAGAAAACACCTTAAATGTATATTCGGCAGAAGTGGTACCTGGAGTGGATCCCATAACGATATCCGACAGATATTCCCATGCCGTGGCAAGGCAGATATATGAGGGATTATATGAATATCACTATCTGAAATATCCCTTTACGATATCACCGGTTCTTGCCGACGGACTTCCTGAAGTTAGTAAGGACGGTCTGACATACACAATAAAATTAAAACACGGCGTATTTTTTGCAGATGATCCATGTTTCAAAGATAATAAAGGTAAGGGGAGAGAACTGGTCGCCCAGGATTTCATCTATTCTATAAAAAGAGGCTTGGCATCAACGCTTACACAATCCATTTTTTTCTAC
The DNA here is from genome assembly GCA_026390535.1 of Pseudomonadota bacterium. Taxonomy (GTDB): domain Bacteria; phylum Bdellovibrionota; class JAFGOL01; order JAFGOL01; family JAFGOL01; genus JAPLFT01. The sequence continues at coordinate 1,346 of JAPLFT010000105.1, read as the reverse complement.
AGCATATTGTCAGATATCGTGGTAGGGGCCGATGACTACAGAAAAATTTCACAGAACAAAAAATCCTTCAACTTTAATAAAGATATACCGGGCATAATCGCTGTAGATAAATATACAATACAGTTCAAGCTTAAAAAAACATCCGCATATTTTCCAGGTATGCTCACAAGACCTAATGGTTTTATCGTGCCAAAAGAAGCGGTTGAATATTACGGCGAGGAATTCAAAAACCATCCTGTGGGTTCAGGGGCATTCAAAATAACTGAATGGGAAAAGGATTCAAAAATAGTGTTCGTTAAAAACCCAAATTATAAACATGGTTTTTATCCGACAGAGGGAGAGCCAGGAGACGCTGAAAGAGGTCTTCTAAAGGATGCAGGTGATACTCTCCCGTTCTTAAATAAAATAAACATGCACATTCTTGTTGAAGAACAACCCCGTTGGTTAAACTTCAACAGAGGATTACTTGATATAGTCGTTCCTGATAAAGATAGCTACTATGATGCTTTCCCGACGGGTGGAGAATTGGCAAGAAATCTTGCCGACAAGGGTATTAAGGTAACCAAGAGACAAAAACTCGAGATTATATATTACTCCTTTAATATGAACAACAAAACAGTGGGAAAGAACAAATATCTGCGACAGGCTATAAGCTTGGCCTACGACGGACAGAAGCATAATGCTCTTTTCTATAATAATCAGGCTTTTGTATCAAACTGGATATTACCGCCAAATATCTTTGGTTTTGATCCAAGTTATAAAAATCCATATCGTCAATACAACATTGCAAAAGCAAGGGAACTCATGAAAAAAGCCGGTTATCCGGACGGAAAAGGACTGCCACCTCTAACTATGTTGATAACAGATTCGATAGCGGCAAAACAGATAGGTGAATTCTTCTCAAAATCAGTCAGTGAACTTGGTGTAAAAATAAATCTTCAACCAAGGAATTTCGGCCTTTTATTAAAAGAACTGCAGGATGGAAGGAATTTCCAGATAGTTTCCTTGCAGTGGAGAGCCGATCTCCCTTGCGCGGAAGATTTTCTAAGGATTTTTTACAGCAAGGCATTCGCACCCGGCCCCAATGATTCTCATTTCCAGAACGCAGAATATGATAAGCTCTTTGAAAAGGCCTCAGAGATGAAAGAAGGTCCGGAAAAATTAAAGATACTGAACAGGATGAGAGACATAGCCGTTGAAGAGGCTGCCGTAATACCACTGGTAAATCCTGCGCTTATAACGCTGGCACAGCCATACGTTGAAAATTATAAGCCGCATATCCTTGTAGGCGATGTCTTCAAATATGTGAAAATAGATAACAACAAGAGAGATGAAATCCAAAAAAA
>JAPLFT010000052.1 GCA_026390535.1 Pseudomonadota bacterium | reverse complement strand
TTTATCCATTTTGTAATGGAGTTAAGAGCATTCTCTACGTCTGTCTTTGTCAAATTTGTGTCTTTAGAAACTCTCTCGATCAATTCTGCTTTGTTCATTTAATACCCCTCCTAAAATTTTTTGTGACCCCTGAAAGGCCACCAACTAGTAGAGGGATGATACTCTAGGAAAGCTCAAAGTCAACCCCCTTATAGCTTCTCGGGCATTCCACTGCTAACATATTGATTTGACTAAGAAGTTCATTGCTGGTATCTATACGCTATGACAAATAGAATTAAGGCTTTGTCCCCCGATATAGTAAACAAAATAGCCGCAGGAGAAGTGGTAGAGCGGCCCTCTTCCGTTATCAAAGAATTAATAGAAAATGCAATCGACGCTGAAGCCACAGAGATATCTGTAGAATTAGTCGAGGCCGGCAAAAAACAAATCGTGGTAAAAGACAATGGAACCGGCATACATCCCGACGATATAGAGCTTGCGTTTACCAGACATGCTACGAGTAAGATACAAAGTTTTGAAGATCTTTATGCGATAGATACGCTCGGGTTCAGAGGAGAAGCTCTACCGGCCATAGCGAGTGTATCCAAGATAACAATAACATCAAAAACAAAAGACGAGATGTCCGGCATTAAGGTTATAGTAGAGTATGGCGAAATAAAATCAAAGCAAAAAAAAGCTACCGGCGACGGAACGACAATATCTGTAGAGGACATCTATTCTAATACGCCGGCAAGATTAAAATTCCTGAAGAAAACATCCACTGAATTATCCCACTGCGTGAATGTTGTGAATAATTATGCGATAGCATACCCAAGCGTAGGCTTTAAACTCGTCCACAATGGAAGAAGTCTTTTTTTCCATCACGGCGTTGATAATACAGAGACACGCCTAAGCCATGTCCTTGGTGTAAAAGCACCCTGGTTAAGTGCCAGGAGCGCATATGAATATATAGAGGGTGAAGTATACATACTTGATCCCTCAAGCACGGAAACAAGGAATGAGATAAAGATATTCGTCAACGGCAGGTATGTAAGGGACAGAGTCGTAAATCACGCTATAACCTCTTACTTTGAAAAACATCTGTCGACCGGAGAACCTCCTTTTGTTGTATTGTTTCTGACCATAGACCCATCCTTTGTGGATTCAAACGTCTCCCCGACAAAAAACGAAGTTCGCTTTAGAGAACAGAATCTCGTATATTCATTTGTGCAAAATATTTTGGAGCTGTGCATTCATTCCACAAAGGACAAACCATCTGCCCATTCTTATATCTCACAAGACTCATCAGGTAGCAAAAAATACGAGCAGAAACAGCCGTTGACCAAGGACTATCAACCTTTATTTGAGGAGTTATATAAACCTCAGGATGAAAATAAAGATGTCCAGGAACTAAAGAACGGGGTCAGAATAATCGGACAATTTAAGAAACAATATATAATTTTAGAGGAACAGGATAATCTTATCCTTCTTGATCAGCACGCTGCACATGAAAGAATAAACTTTGAAAAGATATCAAACGCTATGACACAATCGCATGAAACCCAGCAGTTACTTAGTCCTGAACTCATAGAACTGAATATTCAGGATGCTATGGTCCTTAAGGAATTAATTCCCGAACTCTCTAATAGGGGTTTTGAGATAGAGGAATTCGATTCCAAAAAAGGCGGAAAACAATCATTCATAGTGAGAACAGTCCCAAAAATACTGGAAAAGATAAATGTGAAAGAACTTTTCTTTGAACTCATAAATAGCAAAATGGGGAATATGTCGCGCCAATCGATCACAAAGAACATTGCTCTGATAGCCGCAAGATTAAGCTGTCATGAATCTGTAAGAGGCACACACGGACTTACTCCCACGGAAATAACAGCACTACTGGATGAACTTGGAAAATGCGAATACCCGCATACCTGCCCTCATGGACGTCCTGTCAAAATAGAGTTTTCCCTCTATGAAATAGAAAAAATGTTTAAGAGGAAATAGTTTTGATAAGACCAAAGAAACTACTAGCCATAGCAGGGCCTACAGCTTCAGGTAAAACAAAAATATCGATAGATCTGGCTTTAAAGAATAACGCAGAGATCATCTCTTCTGATTCACTACTTGTTTACAAACATCTTGATATAGGTACTGCAAAACCGACGAATGAAGAGAGAAAAACAATAAAACATCACTTGATAGATATTGTTGAACCCTGGGATAACTATACTATTTCAGATTTTCATAAAGACGCATTATCCGCAATAGATAATATCAGCGTTAGAAATAAACAATTTATTGTAACGGGAGGAGCCGGATTTTATCTGAATGCACTCATAAACAGTACATTCGAAGCGCCTAAGTCAGATCCCGAGATAAGAAAAACCCTGGAGAATCGTCTAAAAGAAGGGACACCCCTTGGGACGCTTCATAACGAGCTTAAATCGATAGACCCTGAGACAGCTAAACGAGTCCACCCAAATGACGAATATAGAATACTAAGAGCATTGGGAGTTTATCTATCAACAGGAAAAACCATGACGTCTTTTAGACAGCAACATCAAGACAGTAAGAATAAAGAGACAGTATTTGAGCCTCTAATAATTGTCTTAAACCCTGAAAAAGAGGAATTAAAAACCAATATAGAAGTCAGGACAAAAAAGATGTTCAAAGACGGTCTTGTGGAGGAAACAAAAAACCTGCTTAAAATCGGCTGCACCCCGGACATGAAACCATTAAAAAGCATAGGCTACAAACAGGCGATGGAATTGATATCCAGAAAGATCTCAAAAGAAGAGGCCTTTGCCTCAGTAATCAAAGACACAGCGGCACTGGCAAAGAGGCAGATAACCTGGTTTAAAAAACAGCCCTTTACAATATGGCTGCATCCTATTAGAGACATAGAAGAGATAAGGAGACTGGCATGTTAGAGAGTATGACCGCTTACGGTTTCTCTGAAGTGGATATTAACAACACAAGATTCACTATTGAGATAAAATCAGTAAACCACAGGTTCTTTGAGGCAAGGATAAAGATGCCATATTCAATGGCAAAGATAGATCCTGCCATAAGGAAGATCCTCAAGGATAAACTCATAAGAGGAAGTGTTGATTGCTACATAAGACCGGCAAAGATATGTCAGGAGGAGTGTTCAGGTACAGAGGCTGTAATTGTAGACTATAATCTGCTGTCACAATATATTAAAGCAATAGATGACGTAAAACTTAAATTTAAGTTACAAGACGCTGTCAAAATATCAGACATACTCAGGATACCTAATATCTTTGTCACAGAAGAGAGAAATTTTTCTGATGAAGAGCTTGGGAAAAAACTGTTATCAGCCATAGAAAAATGTTCGGATTCCGTGATCGAGATGCAGAAAAAGGAAGGATCGGCATTAAAAACAGTTATAGATAAAAACCTCCTCACAATAGAGGATTATATATCCAAAATAATAGACGGGTCAAAAGACCTACTTGAACACACTCTTGATAAGATAAAAGAAAAGCTGGTAAAACTTCTTTCCAACACTGAAATATCCGAGGATAGGATACTTACAGAGGCAGGAATTCTGGCTGAACGTTTTGATATATCTGAAGAGATAGACAGGCTAAAGAGTCATATAAAACAATTCAGGGATGAAACCAACAAGAGTACCGATGTTGGGAGAAAACTGGATTTTATAGTCCAGGAGATAAACAGAGAAATAAACACGATAGCGTCAAAGGCGGAAGAAAAGGATATTGTATATTGCTGTGTAGAGAGCAAAGCTGTTATAGAAAAAATAAGGGAACAGATACAAAATGTTAAATAAGGAAGCAAAACTATTTGTAATAAGTGCACCGTCCGGAACCGGCAAGAGTACTCTCATCGCCGAGGTAATGCGCCTGATACCAACACTAAAAAAAACTATCTCATATACGACGAGACCTCCCAGGGGTGATGAAAAAAACAGTGTGGATTATAATTTTGTTTCTGTAGATGAATTTAAACAACTTGAAAAACAGGGTAAATTCATAGAAACAGCAACTGTATATGGGAATCTTTACGGGACATCACTGGAAACAATTAAAACCTCTCTATCCGGCGGCCAATTCCTTATAAAAGACATAGATACCCAGGGAGCCCTGAACCTTAAAAAGATCCTCAAAGACAGAGCTGTGTTGATATTTGTAAAACCGCCAACCTTTATGGAACTGGAAAAGAGGCTGAGGGACAGGTGTACGGATTCTGACGCAATAATAAAGTCCAGACTTGAAAATGCTGTAAAAGAGATAAAAGAGTCTGTAAAATATGATCATGTGATAGTTAATGATTCCCTGGAACACACCGTTGGCGAATTTAAAGACATAATTAACGGATATATTAAATAATGGTCCATTTATTTGTAAGTAAGGAAGCGGAACTTAAAAAACACCTGGATGAGATCCACGAGGATGTTGTTAAATACTATCCTGATGCGGATTTTACCAATATAGACAAAGCTTATTATTTTGCAGCCAAAAAACACGAGGGACAGGTAAGAAAATCTGGTGAGCCGTATTATATGCATCCCCTAGAGGTCACAAAGACCCTTACAAAACTCAGGATGGATATACCTTCACTTATAGCTTCTTTGTTACACGACGTTGTAGAAGATACAGAGGCAAGTCTTGAAGATATAGACAAAGAATTCGGACAAGAAGTAAAAATACTCGTAGATGGAGTTACAAAACTCTCCAAATTTAATTTCAAATCAACAGAAGAAG
>JAPLFT010000198.1 GCA_026390535.1 Pseudomonadota bacterium | reverse complement strand
AAAAACCGATGTTAAATTCGATAAATTATGCTTTACTCATTATTAATGTCAGACAGAAGTTCAATAAAAAAAGCGCTGATAGTTTTTAGCGGTGGCACATTCATAAGCAGGATCACCGGCCTTATAAGGGATATCTCTGCTGCCGCCTTTTTTACAAGCAGCGAGAATGATATATGGGTAGTGGCGTTCAGGATACCGAACCTTCTAAGGGGAATCCTGGCTGAAGGAACTACGAACATGGCGGTAGTTCCCGTGCTTACAGACGCCCTAAAAGAAGGTAGAGAAAAAGCAAAGAGAGTATCAAATTCCATATTTACGGCCTTCCTTGTTGTACTTTTAGTTGTTTCCATCGTCGGTGTAATCATCACACCTCAGATATTAAAATTAATGGTCCCCGACTTTGTAGAGATACCGGGAAAGATGGAAACGACAATCAATCTTACAAGAATAATGTTCCCGTACATATTGCTTATAGGAATCACTGCATTCTGTATGGGTTCGCTGAATACTATCGGACATTTTTTTGCGTCCTCCATACATCCCGCACTTCTTAACATATCGTTGATATTCTTTGCCTATATAAGTTACATGTTTGAACCAAGGGTAAAGGCAATTGCGTTCGCTGTAATAATCGGCGGAATACTCCAGGTACTTATACACATACCATACCTGAAAAAATATGATTTCATGCCTCATCTAACGACTAAATTCGAGGTCAAAGAACTCATAAAGACATGGAAACTCTTCATGCCGTCGCTGTTAAGCATCTCTGTTGTCCCCATAACTGTAATGATGAATACATATTTTGCATCCACCGTAGGACCCGGAACAATAAGTCATTTTTTCTGGTCGGACAGACTCGTACAATTTCCTATAGGTATATTCGCTGTAGCGCTTGGAACTGCAATCCTCCCGATATTGTCACGGTGCTGTGATGATATAGAAAAACTGAAAAGCAATTATTCCTATGCGTTCAAGATATGCACGCTGTTTTTGCTTCCGGCAACAGCCGGTTTGATGGCTATATCGCTACCCCTTGTCAAGGTAGGGTTCAAGCACGGGCATTTTAACTGGATGGATACGGTTAGTACCTCAACCTCTCTTTTCTGGTTGATGCTGACTCTCTACCCCTCAGGGATAATAAGGATAACGGTTCCTCTCTTCTATTCAATGAAGAATTCGTTGCGACCTGCAATATTCTCACTCATCGCCTTGGCCGTTAACATAACAATCTGTTTCACGACCGTTCGTCATTTTGGTATCAAAGGAATATCTTTTGCGGTATCGGCGGCAAGCCTTGTAAATGCAACCCTTCTGCTCACATACTTTTCAAGAAAATATACGCAATTAAGGCCGGTAAGTTTGACGTTTGGCATAAAGATGGCGATAATATCCGCAGCGACTTTTCTTGGTGCTCACCTGGTAGTTATATCAAGAGATTGGAGTATGCAAAATGTTTTTCTGCATGATGCATTATACCTTCTACTTGCCGTCGCTACAGGCACATTGATGTTCATTGCTTTTTCACTTATTTTGAAGGTAAGAAAAGAGGTTCAGAAACCATAATAAAAGATCCTTTTAAGTGATGGAGGGGTTATAGATGACAAACAACATAACGATCCTGATAATAGGTTTAAGCTTATTTTTTACTATGAACCTTCCTGCTCAAGAGAATAAAGTTAAAGAGAAAAAACCTGATGCTACTACAACGCAAACCGAAACAATTAAAGAGGAGAGTACGGAGAATCCTCCAAAGGATCAGTTGATCGAAACAAAAAAGATCCAGACTGTGGACAAATCAGGAAAGGTACAGAACGTTACCGTAATGGAATATTTTTAAGATCTTATAATTTTTAGTATATGGTCCCTTATCTCTTCCATTTTTTCCTTGGTATAGGCCTCGCAGTTCAGCCTCAATAGAGGTTCGGTGTTACTCTTTCTGATGTTGGCCCACCAATCCTTATGTATAAGACTAATACCATCTATATGGAGAACATCATCAACTTTGTCTTTATAAGCTTTCAATACCTCTTTCATCTTCTCATCGGGATCCTTTACCGTGGAATTTATTTCTCCGCTTATATAGTAGCCTTTTGTCTCTTCCATTGCTTTTTGCAGGCTTATTTTTTGGTCGCTGAGTACTTTTAACAACATAAGAGCGGTAAGATTACCGGAATCAAAATAAGCGTCCTTATACTTGTAGTAATAATGCCCGCTGACTTCTCCGCCGAATTCTGCTCCTATTTCCCTCATAAAAAGTTTTGCGTACGCATGCCCTACCTTCCACATCCTGCTTTTACCACCCAGTTTCTCTACAGTGTCTCTTACATATCTTGAGCATCTTACATCGTAAACGATAGTACAGCCGGGATGTTTTTTAAGTACCTCTTTTGCCATAAGCCCAAGAATAAAATCACCGCTGCAAAAAATTCCTTTGCCGTCCACAAAAAAAGCCCTGTCCGTATCACCATCCAAACCTATGCCAACATCCGCACCTATTTCTTTTACCTTGGCTATCAGGTCCAGCCTGTTTTTCTCTTCAAGCGGGTTAGCCTCGTGATTTGGAAAAGTCCCGTCCAGTTCATAGAACAGAGGCGTTATCTTTAGAGGGGACCCCTTAAAAAGGTCCGGAAGTATCATCCCGCCCATGCCGTTACCAGCATCTATAACTACGGATAAAGGGTTTAATTCGCTCGGCTTAACAAAAGAGTGCATGAACTTTATAAAATCATCCAGTATATTGATCTCTTTGTATGAACCAAGGACCTTTTTAGGTGCTGAAAAAGATTCAGCCCTGACTATTTTTTCTATATCAGAAAGTCCGCTCTCCAATCCTATTGGTACAGCGTTCTTTCTTGTGAATTTCAATCCGTTATATTCCTTGGGATTATGAGACGCTGTGATCTGTATCGCACCGTCCGTTCCAAGATGTATGGACGCAAAATAGAGCATATCCGTGCTTATAAGGCCCACGTTAGTTACATCCGCGCCGGCCTCTCTGAGTCCCTTTATAAGCATTTCCAGCATGGGTTTTGAGGATTTTCTCATATCCATGCCCACTGCCACGGTTTTGGGTTTAAGATAATCAACAAAGGCACGGCCTATTTTATATGCCAGCTCCTCATTCACATCCTTGCCGTAAATACCTCTAACGTCGTATGCTTTAAAAGGGTTAGCCATTCCTATATATCCTCCATTTCTTTACTCAATAAGCCCCTTGCAGGGGGATAATAAGCGGTATAGATTTATTGTGCAAGACATTACTCATAAGGTCTAAAGATTTGACAAGAGCTGACTCGCTTTGGTAGAATGTTTCTAATATTTTTGGAGGTTACTCAAAATGGCAAAAGGTAACAACACTGCTGATAACATGAACAGAGGCAAATTAACGGTAAAATGTCCTGCCGAGGGCTGCGGTAAAGATATGGAACTTGTAAAAGCCAAAGGGATCGGCGATTCTGGAATGTTTCTTATCTGCCCTGCCTCTGAAGATTTCAAAGCCGAGGTTAAAAAATATAACCTAAGGTATAAGTGTGTCGACTGCGCACATTTTCATGAACCCAATAACAGATGCTCATTCGATTATCCGATAGATCAGACCAGTTATTTCTATATAATGAACTACGGCGAGGGACACATACCACGCTTCAGTTTTTGCAAACATTTTGAATTGAACTAATTTTTACGCCTTAAATTAAATTATTCTTTTCTTATTTAGCAAACCTTCCAACCCGCTCGTCCTATTCATCCATGTTGTCCTATGTTTGCATGTTTTTGAAGTCTCTTCTGCCGAGAAGCCTTCAAAACCTGCAAACATTAGTCCACCATGTTCTTCATACGTCCTCGCTCCTGTTTCAAACGGCTTGCTAAATAAGAAAAGAATAATTTAACTTAAACGTAATACTTGTTCTTATATTGGTTATTTTAATCCGCAGATCTTAATGACATCGCCCATTTCCTTTGCAAAATAGAATTTGAGTTTGCTCTTCACATTATCCGGAATATCCCTAAGATCCTTCTTGTTTTCATAAGGCAGAATGATACGTTTCAGCCCTGCCCGCACAGCAGCGACAAGTTTTTCCTTTATACCGCCTACAGGAAGCACCTTTCCAACAATGCTTAATTCTCCTGTCATCGCAAGGTCATTAGGAGCTGTTTTACCGGTAGCAAGACTTATCAGTGATGAACACATAGTCACGCCCGCCGACGGGCCATCCTTTGGTATAGCTCCCGCAGGTATATGAAGATGCACTTCGTTCTCCTGAAAAAACCTATTTTTCTTATCGCTGGAGAGTATCCATTTTCTGGCATATGTATATGCTATTATCGCTGATTCCTTCATTACACCGCCCAGTTGTCCGGTGTATTTAAAGTCAGGTTTTCCCTTTAAGTTGGTGGATTCAACAAAGAGTATGTCTCCACCATATGCAGTCCACGCAAGACCTGTAACTATGCCCGGAGCGTCTATTCTCCTCTGATGTTCATCCGTAAAATACGGCGACCCAAGATATTTTTCTATATTGCTCTTATTAAAGCTTAATCCGGATCTTTTACCCTCAGATATTTTCATCGCAACCTTTCTCATCAGGTTCGATACCTGTTTTTCCAGAAGCCTTATGCCGGGATCACGGGCGTATTTATTTATTATTGCCTTTACGGTCTCTTTGGACAGAGCGAATTGTTTTTCTTTAATACCATGCTTCTTTAAAAGTTTTGGTATCAGATATTTATCTGCAATTATGAGCTTTTCATCCATTATGTAACCGGGAAACTCTATGAGTTCGAGCCTGTCAAACAACGCCGGTGGAACGGTATCAGTACTGTTAGCCGTGCAGATGAACAATACCTGTGACAGATCAAAACCTACGTCCAGATAATGATCTACAAAATTAAAATTCTGTTCTGGATCCAGGACCTCTAGCAGTGCGGATGCGGGATCACCCTGAAAACTGATCCCCAATTTATCCACTTCATCCAGCATTATAACTGGGTTCTTCGTCCCCACACGTCTGATACCCTGCATTATCTTACCCGGAAGAGAACCTATATAGGTACGCCTGTGCCCTTTTATCTCCGCTTCATCCCTCATACCGCCAAGGCTGAACCTGTAGAATTTTCTCCCCATGGCCTCCGCTATTGCTATACCAAGAGAGGTTTTGCCCACCCCGGGAGGTCCAAGGAACAACAATATATTTCCTTCATATTTTTCATTCAATCTTCTTACAGCAAGATACTCCAGTATCCTCCCCTTCACTTTTTCCAGACCGTAATGATGTTTATCGAGTATCTTCCTTGCTTTTTTGATATCAAGCTGATCCTTACTCTGATTACTCCATGGGAGACTAACGAGCCAATCTATATAATTCCTGGATACAGAGTATTCAGGTGAGGTCTCCGGTATCATGGAAATTTTTTCCAGTTCTTCTTCTACAACCTTTGCCCCTTCTTCATGTATTCCGCAGACTTTGAATTTTTCTCTGAGTTTATTTATATCCAGCGACTTTTCATCCTGTTCAAGGCCCAGCTCTTTCTTTATGACCTTCAACTGCTCCTTTAAAAAATATTCCCGCTGTAATGTGTTTATTTTTTCATTCACCTGTTTTGTTATCTTGGTCTGAAGGTCGCTGACCTCCTGTTCTTTTTTAAGATATGCAAGCAGCATCCTGAACCTTTCTTTTACATCCAGGACCTCAAGATATTTTTGAGCAGTCTCCGGTTGAAGGCTAAGTGTAAATGTTATAAGGTCGGCCATCATACCGGGAGACGGCATATTGATCATTGCAAACCTAAGTTCCTCACTGAAAAGAGGATTATTATTGGACAGGGATTTTACAGATGCCCTCACAGCTCTTATAAGAGCATCCATTTCAAGATCTTTTACCACCACATCCTCAAGATATTCGACCTTAACAATAACAAAGGGAACGTCTTTAAGGAACTGAACCACTTTGAATCTTTTTACTCCCTGAAGAAGTACGCTTGTACCACCGTCAGACATATTTATCTTCTTTAATATCTTGGCCGTAACACCCACGGAATAGAGATCGTTCACGCCCGGGTTCTGGTTCTTTTCATCCTTAGTCATTAAAAGAGAAACATATCCGGTCTGGCTCATTGCTATCTCTACAGCCTTAACAAGAGGCCCGTTGGGAAGTATTATAGGCGCCACAAGACCCGGAAAAACCGGTGCATTATTCAGATGAACCACAGGCAACGTAAGAGGCAGGACTTTGTCCGTCTGCATAAGTATTTTCTCGTTATCGTTCACATTATTCATATCATTTGTTTCTTCAGACATTGACTTATCACCTCAATTCAATAAGATTATAAGTATCATGACTTATATTTTGTACTATATCCTCTTATCCCATTCTTTGGGAATTTCAAGTACGTGTTCTACTACCCTCCCACTTTCTCTAAAGCTGCAGAAAAACACGATTTATACGTATAGCAACAGTATTTCCATGACAAAATGGCCCAGAAAAAATGAGGCAAATGCAAAACATCAGGTGAATAATTTTAAGAGCATGATGTACCCTGTTTCAATGAGCCAAAACGGTTATAAAGTATATGAAGTCGTTTCATCTTGATTATCCCTTTTATCCCGTTGCCCAGCTTGAGGGCACAAACTATGGAAATCCGGTACCTCTAAAGGAAGCCACCTGCAATAGCATCTATAAGGTGTTTGAGGATGAAACATCAACGTCGGGAAATTTGTCATTTAAGAAGACCTCAATAAATAAGATCGCCGGACTGGAAACAAAAGAGTTTAAAGACAAGGATCTTGATCTGATCAGAATAGAATCCAGAAAAGATATCGTTTTAAACGGAGATATGGAAGGGACGGGTTCAGAAAAAGTCACGCAATATCTTATTAAGGATACAAGAGAACTCTACGAAGAAACAAGAGAATTCAAATATGAATATGTCGTCGGTGAAGAAAGTAAAAGAGTCGCAGAAGTTATGACGGGGGCATACAGCAAAAGACTAATATTGAAAGAAAAATACAAAAGATCAAACGTATCTTTTCCCGAATTAACAAATAAAGAAGATAAAATCCCCTATTATACGAATAACATCGGCCTATTTATTCCAGTAACGTTAAATTCAACGATTAACACAAAAATGTATATAGATCCTACATCGGAATCATCTTTTATGGATTATGATTTTTATGTACAAAATTTCCCGGAAAAACCAAAAAACTATTTTTATCCTGTTAATAAAATGAGTGTCGGATCAAATAATATTCTGAACCCCGGAATAGAAATAGTAAAAGATTCAAATGTTAAAGTGGATTATAAGATCCCGGGGGTAATGGGTAAAAATATAATTTCAAAATCAGTAATAATAGTAAATGATAAAAAAAGATTGTTCTCTCTGTCTGAACCGGAACCTGGTAAAAAAATCCCCTCCAAATCTTTACTATTTGATCTTGTACATAATGTCCCGGTATTTGAACTGACCGTCAACGGGAGCACGGCAAAAACCACCATATCTTTTAATACAGAGGAACCTCAGATATCCTCTAAACTGGTAAAACAGCTAGGATTAAAAACAATAAAGATAGCCGGCTCAAAGGATAAGCCGGAAGAAAACGTAGTAGAAAAGGTTGAAGTAATCATTACCCCAACAGACAGGTCTTACTTTAAAACACAGGCAACGGTAAAGGATTTTGGCAACGACGATTACGACTTTAAGCTCGGACTTAATTATATAAAAGGAAAAGAACTTATTATTAATTATAAAGACACATGGCTGTTAATTAATGACACAAAATAATCCCCTGCTCCCTGTCTGACCACAACAGGTTCATCACCCGTATAGTCCACCACCGTTGTATGACGCGTGGGAAACTCCCCTATGTCCAAAAGAATAGCGACAGAATAGAAATATTTTTTTTCTATCTCTTCAGGATCCTCCATTATTAATTCCTTGTCATAAGAAAGTGCTGTAAAATTCATTAACGGTGCATCTACCCCATGAAGCAGCGACTGTGTCACCGGATTATTCACCAACCTTACACCTATTGTTTTCCTCTTTGTCTGAAATATTTTAGGGACAAGATTTTTAGCTTCAAGAATAATTGTATATGGGCCGGGAAGTATTTTTTTCATTACCTTAAATACGTCATTAGGCATTACTGCATATTTACTTATCTCGCTGAAATCATGACATATGATAGTATGCAGTTTATTTTTGGATAATCTGCTGGTAAGATTATTCAGATTCTTCACGCCCGTTGCCGACGATAATAAACATCCTATCCCATAATTAACATCCGTGGGATACGCAATCATTTCTCCGGCTTTAAGGAACTCTATAGCTCTCTTCACATAGCGACTATGAGGGTTTGTCTGATTTATCGGATATCTATCCATAAATACACTGGTTAAATTTAAAAGAAATAAGTAAAACCGACGTTCATTTGATACGTTACCGCTATTTGTGTCTGGTTTGGAGTGTTCCCGAACCATACATTAAAAGGTCTGATCGTCATACCAAAGGGTCTGAACGATATGGCCATTCCCTGTCTGAACTCATAAAACAGTCTGAAGCCAAATGTCAGATCTAGCGCCAATCCCACAGTGCTATTTGCAAAACCAAAATCAAAACCAGGGGTAAAATCCGGTATTATAAAAACAGGATGACTGCCTATCTGGAAAGGCAGCATAAGTCTTGGACCAAAGAACAGGCTAAAGGAGTCGCTT
>JAPLFT010000054.1 GCA_026390535.1 Pseudomonadota bacterium | reverse complement strand
TTTTAAAAATCTTTTCATCTTAGAATTTTTTAATTCCCCCAGACTATTTTACCCTCGCATATAGTGTGTTTTACTTTTCCTTTCAGTTTCCATCCCTTGAAAGGAGTGTTCTTACTCTTGGAAAGTATTTTATCCTCGGTGTAGGTCCATTCCTCATTCATATCGAATATGGTTATGTCCGCCGGGGCGCCGACTTCAAGGCTTCCCCCGCTTATATTCAGTATCTTTGCAGGATTTGTGGACATTAATCTTATCAAATGTATTAGAGATATATCTCCGTCGTGGACCAGTTTAAGGCACAGGGGAAGCGCGGTCTCAAGTCCTATCATTCCGCACATCGCCAGCTGGAATTCTATGTCTTTTCTTTCTATGCTATGAGGGGCATGATCCGTCGCTATAGCATCTATAGTTCCGTCCTTTAATGCCAGTATAAGTGCCTTTGTGTCCTCGTGTGTTCTTAGCGGAGGATTTACATTGGTGTTTGGGTCATATGTTGCCACAGCTTCTTCCGTAAGGAACAGATGATGAGGAGTAACCTCTGCCGTAACGGGGATGTTTGATTGTTTTGCCTCTCTTATTATGCGCACACTTCCGGCTGTTGATACATGTGCTATGTGTGTGTGGCATTTTGTGTGCTGGGCAAGTGCCATGTCTCGTGCCACCATTATCTCTTCACTCACCGACGGAATTCCTCTTAATCCGAGTTTCATAGAGTAATAACCATCGTTCATTACTCCTTCTCCGCTAAGATTTGTATCTTCGCAGTGATCTATGATGGGAATGTTGAATTGTTTTGCATAATCCATCGCTTTACGCATAACGTATGAGTTCATAACGCAGCTTCCATCGTCGGATATTGCCACTATTCCGGCCTTTATCATTTCTCCTATCTCTGCAAGTTGTTCACCCTTTTGATCAACTGTTATTGATCCTATAGGATATACCTTAACCACGCCTTCCTCTTTTGCTTTTGTCTTCATATAAGAGGTTACATATGCGTTATCATTTACCGGTTTTGTATTTGGCATCGCAGCCAGCGAGGTAAATCCACCTGATGCCGCGGCCATTGTTCCTGTCGCTATTGTCTCCGCGCCTTCATGCCCTGGTTCTCTAAGATGAGTGTGCATATCAATAAGTCCGGGTGCCGCAACCAATCCATTAGCGTCTATGGTCTTGTCAAAAGTTCCGCCCGCAGTTCCGGCCTTTGCGATCTCTTTTATTAATCCGTTTTCTATTACGATATCTCTTTTATCATCTATATTTTGCACCGGGCATACGACCCTGGCGTTCTTTATCAGTATTTTCATCTTATAAAACCTCCTCGATGCTCTTTCCGTTGCAGAGTTTGTGCAGTATTGCCATTCTTACCGCTACGCCGTTGGTGACCTGTGGAAGTATCACGGACCTTTCAGAATCCGCTACTGCCTGGGATATTTCTACGCCCCTGTTCATTGGGCCTGGATGCATTATTATAGCGTCTCTCTTGAGAAGTTTTACCGTGTTGTTAGTTAAACCCCAGTGTCTGGAATATTCTCTTAGCGTTGGAAACTGGTTATTTGTACTGCCACGCTCGGCCTGTATCCTTAGCATCATTACGACGTCCTGTTCCGGTAATGCTGCCTTGATGTCCGTGTAGACCTTTACTCCGAGTTTCTCTATCGCCGGCGGCAGCATCGTTGCCGGACCACACACAGAAACAATAGCACCCATCGTTTTTAGAGAGTATATATTGGAACGAGCGACCCTTGAGTGTGCTATGTCACCCACTATCAGTACCTTTAATCCGTTAACGTCTTTTTTATATTCAAGTATTGTCATAAGGTCTAACAGCGCCTGAGTTGGATGCTCATGGAAACCGTCACCTGCGTTGACTACCGGTATGCTTTGCAATTTTGAACTTTTTTGCGGTGTTCATTATATCCATTATTTCGTCTTTGGTGAGGCCCTCTGTTCCAAGCAGGTGTTTCTGGTCGAAAGTTTTCATTTTTTACCCCTTGAATTGTTTTGGGACCGGCGTCCCGTTTGGTGATTTTCTGACAGGAGTATTAGGTATTGATATAACTTTGTCAAATTGCTTTTGCAGAACTATAGATTAGGGCTATAATAGCCCTTGAAGGCTTATTTTAATGTAAAATTTTAGTTGACAAACTGAGTAAATTTTGGTATAATTTGAAAGGTCTATAGGAGGGGTTATATGTACGTTATAGCGATACTCTTTTTAATCATAGGGTCCGTTAATTCTACTGCTGTCGATTTATTAAAAACATATGGCAACACCTCTAATACGCAACAAACCGCGGCAGCCGATGTGGTGCGGCAATATAACGGATTAGAGCAGAGTGGTATTGATCCTTCTAAATGTGGAAGTTGGAGTGTAGATAGAAATAACGCATATAGTTGTATTAGTAGTGTAAGCAATAGGTGTGATAATACGCCGGTAAAAGGAAGTTGTGCTAATCCTTCAATAGGACAAAGTCTTCAAGCTCAGATTGATGCTGCTAATAAAATTAAAAATGATAGCGAGAAAAAGAAACAACTTAAAGCAATAAAGTCAAACGTAAAAAGCAACTGTGATAAATGCAAAACTTTCACTAGTTCTAAGAGTGCCCTTGAACAGATATTAAATACAGTACTTACACTCGCAGACTTGTATCAGTTACTGAAAGGTACTCCACCGGATACAACGACTCCGACCACCTATCTAACCTGTTCAGAAAAGTGTAAAGATTCTGCGGGAAACGCGGATGATTATAAAGCATGTTTATGTGCGACTTCACAGACGCTCTCTGACGGATCAACGCAGAGCTGTATGACACAGAATGAATGTACAGCGGATACAAGTTGTGCCGCTACAGTGGCCCTTTATAAAAAAAATGGATATTGCAACGGTACAGATTGTGATGATTTAGAAAAGAGTTGTGGCTGCCAGACTATATCAACGACCACTGGAACATCTATGGTATGGGATTCTGCGGCTGGTAAATGTGTCCCTTCCGGTACGGGCGACAATCCCACCGATACCATTAAATATACTAACCAAACGACGACTACTACAATCCCTCCAACAACACCGACGACTCCTGATGATACTAAAACAACATCACCTGTGGGAACTGGTGTGTCCGGAGGACCATCTATTGGAGCTCCAGGCTCTGGAACCGATAAACTTGCTGCACCAAAAGGTAAGGAAACAGCTAAATTTACAGCTCTGTCAAAAGGGGGAACCGGCCAGTATAAAAATACCCCGCCCCAGGTTTATGGTAGTGGCGGTTCAGCAGATACTACTGCTGAAGGATCCTCTTCGTCTGCTAAACCTTTAAATGATATAGCCAAAGAAACAAGTTCAGATATTTGGAAGATCATCCGTGACATCTATCAGTCTGGAATAGACGCTAATAGATTTATGGGGCCTGGTTCCATTGCAGATTTAAATAAAGGAAAAGGAAATATTAAAAAGGGGACAAAAAAAGTTAAAGGTAGTAAAGCATGAAAATTTTTGTAGTGTTTGTATCCTGCATTATTATTTTTCAGTCGACGATTTTTGCCGATACGAACATTGATGATACTAAAACTTCAAATCAGACATCTTCTTTTGTATCAACTGCCGCAGCTCTTGCAGCAAGCCTGAATTATAAAAAGACATGTACTTCTGCCAAAGATCCGCTTGCGTGTATAAATACAGAAAGCTCATTACAAACAGCTATCACCGCATGTAAAGCCGCTGCCGGCAGTTCCGGTGCAAGTAATGCCGTATCTGCAGCCGATGCAATTGCCTGTAATCTTGTTAAATGTGATGCTTCACCTAGTACAAAAGAAAACTGTTTTAACGAATGTAAGGATAAATGCACGACAGATAAAACAACGTGTGACACAGATTGTACAACTACGAAAACATCGTGTTATAGCTCCTGTGGCCCATCAGCCGCAGTCGGTTGTACTGGTCTTTGTGATACAGCCTATACGACTTGTACAACTAAGTGTACAAGTCAAAAGACCTCCTGCGACAACAGCTGCACTTCATCATATACAGGCGACAAACCATATAACCCTGATAACCAGCCGTCAGATCAAACATATCTTTCCTGCATACAAGGGGATAAAAAGGATGGGGGTACTCTTCAGAGAAAATGCCGCACACTTTGCATATCGCAGGCATTAGGAGAGAGCAGTCTTTTTAGCCAAAAGGATACACTTTCAAAGACTCTTGATGATCTTCAAAAAGATATAACGGGAGGAGATGGCAACGGTAATGGTCCACCGCCGCCGATTACACCTCCAATAATACCACCAGTAACGCCACCACCGACTCAGCAAGATTGCTCTAATATGACCGGTGATGCACTTGCAAAATGCAGTTGTGAATCTTTAGGCAAAACATGGAACAGTAAAACAGGATGTTCGGACGATACTACGACAAACAACACTCTTCTTCCAAAAAATACAACTCCGACCGGAACAGATCCTTCAGGAACAGGCTTACCAAGTTCAGAAAATTCTGCAGGAACGACCGGATCCGGGTCATCAGATTCCAATAAAGATGTTAATGTTCCTGGCGGAGCTGATAAAGATAAAAAGACCGGAGAACCCAGTGGAACAGGTGCTAATTCCGGTAATTCCTCGGGTAAGGGTTCTTCTACAGATACTACTAAGACAACAAACGGAGAAGATGAGGAATCTTCATCATCCACTACCGGAGGTGGTCATTCTAAAATAGCCGGCATGGATGAAAATATTTGGATCATAATATCAGGTATATACAAAGGTGAATATGATGGTAAAAAACTGGGCTTTTTTGCTTCAATCCCTGACGAAAAATCCGATAAGAAGTCTATCAAGAAGAAAAAAGTTACCAGGAAATAGGGGAGACTAAAATGAGAGCATTAATTTTATTTATCTGTCTTGTCTTTTCCTGTAATTCTTTTTCAGAATGTTATCTGGATGCTGAGATAAAAGATCTGAAGAAAAAACTGGCGGACTATCAAAAAGCTAAAGATCATGCCTGGGACAGATATAAGGCCAATTGTATGTATATAGGTGTTAACGTTTGCTGGTACTGCAACATGGAAAACGGATTTGATTATAGAATGATAACTTACGGCAATACAATACCGGTATCTGTTTGTTCCAAAATTACCTGTATCTTTGATCCAACGACTCTAATTGGAGCAGTAGAGGCTTGTCTTGGGATAAGTATTCCAATTGTCGATTACTTACAATCATCCTGCAGATATTGGTGTAATGACTGGCATGCACAGGACGATGCAGTAATTAAAACGGCTCAATTAATAGCTGCTGATGAAGAAACCAAGAAAACAGCCTGTCCAGATACTACTGATCCATGTATAACGGACCCAAATTCCGCTCAATGTATCTGTACAACAGCTGGACTCATTTGGAGTACTGCAGAAAATCTCTGTTGTGATAAAAGCCCCAATTCTGAAAGATGTATTTGTATAGCAAATGGAAATACATATGATGATGCAACAGCCACTTGTTCCCCAACCGGTTCAGGTCCTCCGGATCCAAAGCCTGATCCAGATCCAACGGATACAACGACTACTAAGACGGATCCGACATATGTAGGTAGCTTGCCAAACAAAAAAAGTACACCATCAGATACATCAACAACTCCAACAACAACTAATAGTTCACAAACACCGAGCGGAACCGGTGGTATTAACGTTAATCTTCCGGGAGGAACTTCAGGAAATGAAGATAAGAGTTGGTACGATGGGACAGTAGCACTGTACAAGCCTGGAAACTCATCATCTGCTAACTACAGCATGAAGTCTCCGTCAGACAGGTCCGATGGGGCAATAACAAATACAGGCAGTGGTAGTGGTAAGACCACCAAAAAAAGTAACGGCATTAACCAAAGTGATACTAGTATATTTACAATTGTAACGAATATGTATCAAAAAAGATACTATGCCGGTTTGATAGGCGAGAACATAAAAACCGGTGTTATAAAAGCCAATATAAAGGTTGGAAAGAAACCGATAATATATAAATAAGGTGTAGCGAGGTAGTTTTTATGTCAAAATTTTTAATTATTTTGGGGTTGATAATTTTTTCAATAAACGTTTACGCCACTGACCCCCCTACCACGGCCACCGGTATCGTTAATGCTGGAAAATGTATAACGTGGAGTTTTAAGAGCAAAGATATTGTCTGGAAAAATGGATGGGACAGAATGAATTTTAACCAAATGAGCATAGATATGGGGCTTATAAATGACGATCTTAACGATCTCAAAACTTCCTATAATTGTGTTCATAAAACCAGCCAAACCGGTCTTCCCAAGATTGAAGAACAGGGAGCTTACGACAAGTATAAAGCCTTAATATCAGATGCAACGGAAGCAAACAAATATGCATCGGCTTTTAAGGCTAATATTGTAAAGCTAAGAGATGATATAAAAAATGCTCTGAACAACCCTCAGGGAAAAGCGCTTTCAGGTAATAGAAGCCCACACGGTTTGGCTACAAATAGTGTAGGTAATACCAATAACGGTCTTGCTAAATATGTTCAGGACCTAGAGGCTATAATCTCAGCAACGGATAATATAATAACTAATTCATCTATACTTGCTTCCGGTAATTTTAAAAAATACGATGCTGTAAAACCCAATGAGATGTGTGTTGATAATATTACCAACCCTATAATAGATAAAATAAAAGATGATAAATCACTTCAAGAGGATGAAAGCATTGTTTCTAAAATTACAAAACTTAGTGAGGATAAAACAATATCAGCTGATCCAATTAAACTTGAACAGGAAGCTACAAAGGTATTTATCGGTACGGGTGATCAAACCGATCCGACCCAGTTCAGTACTAATCTACAGAATAATAAATATGCTTTAGCTGTCGTGAATCCCTCAAATAAAACCCTGGCAAACGACAACACAAATGTTGCCAACAACGCAAATGCTGCTAACAAAGCAAATACTGCCAACAATGCAAATTCTACACCTTTGACTGCCGAGCAACAGAAACTTAAAGATGATGAAGCACAAAGACAGAAAGATTTTACAGCCTTGCAGGAACAAGTGAAACTTATGCAGCTAAAAGACGATATCCCTCCTGCTTCAACAACAACAGGCACTACACCTGGAGGTGGAGGCGCGTCAGGTTCTATAAATACTCAGGCTCCTCAGCCTCTTGATCTTGAAAGAGACGCCGAAAGGAAAAAATGGCTTGAACGGGCAAAAAAAATGGACGAAGATTCAATGAGGCGTGCGATGACACAGGCTATGAAGAGCGGAAAAGGAACTGGGAAGCTCGCTTTTTCTAGGGGACAGGGATCTGCTTTCAGCCTGAGAGATCTTTTTAGTAAACCTTCCGACGATATTATGGAAAATAAGACAACATCTAAAGAGAAGGATATGGGTATTTTGGAAAAGGGATTTGGTGGTACTACTCAGCAAACAGATAAATATAAAAAATATTATAAAATGGGAGAAGAACCAGAGGAGTCTTCATCAAGAGATCTATCCAGGAGTAATTTTGACAGTATGTATGAACAGGCCAGGATAAAGGCTCTTACTGAAGGCGCAACACAGGAATTAGCGGGCAGATATGTGAATATATTCCTTCTTATGCATTCAATACTGTATGGTAAATACATAGAAGGATCACTGGTTGATACCTCGGAAATCGTTAAATCGATGGATTTAAAAATGTAATTATTCTTTTGGTTGAAGTTTCATAGCCTTATAAACAGCATCCATAAATTCTTTTTTCTTTATGTGTTTTTTTAGTACACCAAGACATCCAAGGGTCATTATCTGACGTAAAAGACCTTCATTAGCCATACCGGTTATGGCAAGGGTCTTTATCCCGGGGTTTTTGGCTATTATGTTCTGGAGCAGTTCTATCCCGTTTACATTCGGCATAAGTACGTCGAATACAATAAGGTCGTATTTTGAGGTAAGAGCTCCTTTCATTATAAATGAACCGTCTTCTTTTAAATCTACTTCGAACCTGTCATCGGTCTTAAAATATTTGTCGAGCAGGCTCCTTATAAGGGGTTCATCATCAACAACAAGGACTTTGTATTTTTCCATGAATAAAATCTCCTCGGCAGAATGATACAATACTTTTCTTGACTGGGCAAATCTTTAGGGTGAAAATTTGTTAAATGATTAAAAAAGAAAGACTGAATATTTTATTATCAATACTTACAGGTGTTTTAACGGCACTTAGTTTTGAACCGTTCTCCATTTCTATCTTCGGATTTTTTGCGTATATCCCGTTATTCTTTGTATTTGAAAGAACAGAAAAATCTTTGCGGAAAATATTGATATATGCCTGGCTATCCATGTTCATTACGGCTATTCTGTGTTTTCAATGGATACATTTTGTTGCTGTTGAATTTGGATTACTCCCAAAATGGGCGGCATTTCTTATCCTTATCGGTTTTTCTCTCCTCACGAATTTTTCTCTTCAGATATTCTCTGTACTGTATCATTTTGCCGGTCGTTTTACCGGTTGGACGAAGAATTATGTGTTCTACTTTTTAATCGTTCCGTCATTATTTGTAATATCTGAATTTTTGGATCCAAGAATATTTAACTGGTATATAGGTAATTTATTATCGTCGTTCAAATATCTTCCGCAGTTTGCGGATTTTTTTGGGGTATACGGACTTAGCTTTTTTACGATACTAATAAATATAAGCGTTTTTCTTATAGTTAAATATTTAATTAAATATAAAAAACTTGGTTACAAAAATTTTAACTATAAAAAACTTATTCCGGGACTTTCTGTTATCGTCGCGGTTCTATTGTTTCTGGAAATATATGGATATTATAATTACGGGCAGATACAAAAACTGGAGGATAAATGTCCAAAAATAAGGGCAGCCGTTATACAGGCAAATATAGGGAATCCTATGCAGTTGGAGATAAATCAGGCGGCAAAACTTAGAAAAGAAATTGGCACCGTTGATGACAACTCAGATCAGGCACTTATTCTTAAAAAATATGAGATAATGACAAAAAAGGCAGTAGAGGAAAATAGCGGGATTGATCTTATAGTTTGGCCGGAAACCGCATTCCCTGGTTACTATGTTGAAAGAAATCCCCAGATGGCTGAACACAGAAAAATGGTGGAAGAGCTCGGTGTGCCGTTTCTTATTGGCGGTTATTATATAGAAAGTGATACCGGCAGATACTATAACAGTGCTATCCTGTCTACAAAGGACAGAATTGATTATTATCACAAAAACATTCGACTTCCATTTGGTGAATATATGCCGATGGGAGAAACCATACCCTTACTAAAAAGGTTAGTTCCGTCGGTAGGTGATTTTTCCAAAGGTTCCGGGGCCATGACGCTTGACCTGATAATTAACGGATTGGAGGTAAGATTTGCCCCTACCATCTGTTATGAGATCTTAAAATCAGATTACGTGAGAGAAATGTACAACAAGGATGCTCATGTGTTTTTAAACCTGAGTAATGATTCATGGTTTGGTGTTGTAGAGCCTTATCATCATCTAAGGCTTGCAAGAATGAAAGCCCTGGAATTCAGAAGACCGATAATAAGGTCTACCAATACCGGTATAACCACCCTTATAGACATGAATGGAATGATGGTTAAAGCGGGTGGACTGAATAAAGAAGATGTTCTGGTATTTGATGTTCCTATCTGCGATCACAGATTAAGGACCGTATATGCGACATTCGGATATCTCTTTCC
>JAPLFT010000344.1 GCA_026390535.1 Pseudomonadota bacterium | reverse complement strand
GAGGATCCTCACGATATTAATAGTCTCCCCATTGAGTGGCCGGTTGGAATAAAGAATATTGGATATCTTACCGTTTACGATAATTATAATAACTATAAAACCGCTATAGGGAGGTATTTGAGTTTTCAGGGTAACCCGGTTAACTGGAGCGTTGGATTGATTGCCCTGTTGTTATCGCTATGTTTAATTACTGCGAGAATGGTATTCGATATTAGGATATTGAATACGAAAACATTTAATTACATACTTATATTCACATCTCTTTATATTGGATACATGATTTCAGTAACGATAATAGCAATACAGAGGGTTTTATATATAAATACATATTTCTTACCGCTTTTCTTTTCTTTCATTCTATTTTTTCTTATATTCAATTATATCTTTGAAGAATATATTGTAAAAAAAGATAAAATAATTTATATATCGCTGCTCTTATTAGTGTTTCAGATATTTTATGTATATTATTACGCCTCTCCCATAACTTACGCTCAATCTGTAACTTATTTGGAGTGTGAAAAAACCAAGATAGTGGATTTTTGGGAGGATCTTTGCGACAGATGAACGATAAAATAAAAACATTATTTTATTGTTTTCTGGTTTTGACCGTATCTTATTTTACATATTTTCATGATTATTATAAACCTGATATGGCATATTATGATGAACACCATTATATAATTCATGCTGAACGATATATTCACAGGATTGTATTTTTTGATACAAATCCGCCGCTTGGCAAGATGTTTATAGCTTTAGGAGAAAAGCTTTTTAATCCCAATAAAAATGTGAATATGGAAGAACAATTAGAAAGGGGATATATATTTCTTGCCCCGATGGAAGGGTTTTCTTTTGTAGGGGTCAGGTTTTTTCCTGCGTTATTCGGTCTTTTGAATGGATTACTTATTTTTCTGATCTTTTACGGATTATCCAAAAATCATTTTTTATCTTTGATGTTCGGTTCACTGTATCTGTTTGAGAATTCATCCATAGTGCATTTCAGGGGAGCCCTGTTGGACAGTACCCTGGTATTTTTCTCATTTTTGACGATACTATATTTCATTTATCTATATGAAAAAAAGGAAAAAAAGACTTTAATAAACTATTTTGTCCTTGGCCTTCTGACCGGTTTGGCTGTGTTTACTAAAATGGTGGGTTTTATATTGGTATTACTACTGTTGTTTTTATTGTTTAAAGAATTAAAAGTAAAAGAACTGTTTAAACAAGTCATGTCCTATTTATTGGGGTTATGTGTTATCTGTTTTGCCGTTTATTATATACACGTAGCTTTGGGCTCCAATATAATATTGGATCATGATATTCGCGATATGGAAATAAAGGTTGGAGCCTCAAATGAATATATCCAAATGATAAAAAACAAGGATATATATAATCCGTTAAAATTATATATCCCGATGAAAGATTATTTTAATTATATGAGGGCACCCAAGGAATCACTACCCATGTTGAATGCCGAGATCGGCAGTTCTCCTCTTGGCTGGCCGATCGGAATAAAAAATATCAGCTATGTCTTTGCCGGTGATGAAGTTAATAGTAATAAGTGGTGGTATTTGAATTTTCAAGGTAATCCGGTTAACTGGGGTTTTGGATTGCTTGCCTTGTTGTTATCGGTATGTTTAATTATTGCAAAAATTACATTTAAAATTAAAATATCAAATACAAGGATATACAGTTATATACTTATCTTTACCTCACTTTATGTTGGATACATGATTACAGTGACATTGATTGCCATGGAAAGAATTCTGTATATTCACACGTATCTTTTGCCGCTTTTCTTTTCTTTTATCCTATTTTTTCTTGTGTTCAATTATATTTTTGAGGAATATATTATAAAAAAGGATAAGGTGCTTTATGTTTTGATATTTTTATTAATGGCACAGATTTTTTATGTATATTATTTAACTTCTCCGGTAACTTATGGCAAGTCTATTACTTATTTGGAGTGTGAAAAGACTAGATTAATAAATTTTTGGGAGGATGATTGTACTTATGAATAAAAAATTTGTATTTTTAGCTTTGATTTTGATCGGTTGGGTTGCTATTTTGTATAAAACTATTGACACGGATTCATTCTATAAAAGAAATATAGTAATGAAAGTTTTTAAATGATATGTTAAAACATCCTCATTTGGACTCTGTTTCAAAATTAAATTTAAAAAAGGATCTTTTTCTTGATTTTGAAATATCTATGAATGTATTGAAAGAGGGGTTTTACGATATTATTGTCAAATCAAACGAGATTATTGCCTTGGCTCTGGATGGCAAGGAAATAGGTAAATTCGAGGAAAGCAGTGATGTCACGGAAAATAAAGTTACTGCCTTTTTAAGCAAAGGGCATCACAGCCTGTATTTGGTATACCTCCAGGCCATCGGTGCGAAGGGAATAGAAGCGCTGTATAAACCCGTAGAGGACAAAGGATCGGGCAATCTTATCGGTGTTGACACAGATTCCATAAGCTTTTCAGGCATAACGCAGTAATTTTAACAGTTACAGTAAACTCTTTACTTTACACGGCATAATCTTGTAAATATGCTTTTATAGGATTTTGTTGAAGGCGCTATAAAAATCCAAATTATCATTATTAAGGAGAACTTATATGAGTAAGAAGTATTTTACTATCGACGGTAGCTACGCAGTCGCTCATGTTGCGTACATGTTTAACGATGTGGCTGCTATCTATCCAATTACACCGTCAAGTACGATGGCAGAGAACTGCGATGAGATGATGGCAAAGGGGCGCAAAAACCTCTTTGGACAGAAACTTAATATCGTGGAGATGCAATCAGAGGGTGGAGCCGCCGGCGCGGTTCACGGTTCTTTACAGGCCGGGGCGCTTACAACCACCTTTACGGCCTCCCAGGGATTATTACTGATGATCCCCAACATGTACAAGATCGCCGGCGAATTATTACCAACGGTTTTCCATGTATCGGCAAGATCGCTTGCATGCTCGGCTCTATCCATATTTGGAGATCATTCTGACGTTATGGCCGTGCGTGCCACAGGCTGGGGAATGTTATTTTCAGAATCCGTACAACAATCCCAGGACATGGCGGCAATTGCTCATGTAGCAACACTTGAGACTAGAGTTCCCTTTGTGCATTCATTTGATGGTTTCAGAACATCTCACGAGATACAAAAAGTAGAGATGCTTACGGAAGAGGAGATGAAAAATTTTCTTGAACCTTCTATGGGTAAAATTACAGAATTCAGATCACGCGCAATGAACCCAAATCATCCGAATACCCGTGGTACAGCCCAGAACCCTGATATTTACTTCCAGGGCAGAGAAGGCGTTAATCCGTATTACATCGCCTGTCCGGATAAAGTTCAGGAAGTTATGGACAGATACGCAAAACTTACCGGTCGTACGTACAGATTATTTGACTATGTTGGTTCTCCGGATGCTGAAAGAGTTATTGTTGTTATGGGTAGCGGAGCTGAAACAGTTGAAGAAACAGTTAGATATCTAAATAGCAAAGGAGAAAAGGTCGGTGTTGTAATAGTAAGACTTTATAGGCCGTTCTCCGCAAAGCATTTCTTGTCAGTAATGCCAAAGACAGTAAAGACTGTCGCTGTGCTGGACAGAACAAAGGAACCGGGAGCTATAGGAGAACCGTTGTATCTTGATGTTCAGACGGTTATAGATCAGGCTAGGAAAGGGATAATT
>JAPLFT010000324.1 GCA_026390535.1 Pseudomonadota bacterium | reverse complement strand
CTTTGAACGAAATACGGAAGATAGAAAGAGATAATTACAGTCACTATGGGCGTCTTGTATTTGAGATCTTGCATATACCATTTGATGCGGCACGTTTTGCAGAAAAGAATGTGAGAGTTCACAATTTTGAGAACCTTAGAGATGCCATGTCCAAGAAGAAAGGTGTATTTTTTCTGACAGCTCATACTGGATACTGGGAGATCATGGGTATCATGGCGATGAAATACAAAATATCTCTGAACATAATCACTAAATATCTTAGGATAAAATTCTTTGATGATATTTGGGTAAAGAGTCGCGAATCTTACGGAATAAAATTGATAGATGAGGCCTATAGTGCAAGGAATGTGTTGAAAGCTATACACTCCGGAGAGGTAGTGGGTATGGTGTTGGATCAGTTCATGGGGCCTCCCGTCGGTGAAAAGATACTCTTTTTTGGAAAACCGGCATGGAGCATTGTAAGTCTTGCGTGGTTTGTACAGAAAACTGGTGCTGCTGTTGTGCCGGTCGTAAATTATAGAAGGACAGACGGAACTTTTGATCTTATCCTTTATCCCGAAATTCCTTTTGAAAAAATTGGTAGAGATGACGTAAACATAAGACACAATACTCAGCTTTACAGCAATGTTATAGAGGGTTTTGTGAGAAAATGCCCTGAACAATGGATTTGGGTACATCGTCGTTGGAAAAGGGTAAAAGAGGATGACTATATTTAACTGTAAATTATTTTTTAAGACACCCTTTAAGGAGAAACATAATGGATGAATTTATAAAAGCTGCAATAGAAGAGGCCAGAATAGGCATGGGACAGGGCGGTATACCTATAGGGTCCGTGCTTGTAAAGGACGGGAAGATAATAGGCAGGGGGCATAACAAGAGAGTTCAGGAGAATAATCCTGTTGTCCATGCGGAAATAGATTGTCTTATGAACGCCGGGAGAATTGGAAAATATAAAGGAACGGTTTTGTATTCAACTTTGATGCCGTGTTATCTCTGCGCGGGTGCTATCGTGCAATTCGGTATAAAAAAAGTTATAGCGGGGGAGAATAAAACCTTTAACGGTGCTCTGGATTTTATGAAACAGCACGGGGTTGAGGTGATTGATCTGGATTTGGATGAATGCAAGAATATGATGAAAAATTTTATAGAAAAAAATCCTGATCTTTGGAAAGAGGATATTGGAACTTTATAGTTTTATGAAGTTTTAGGGAGGTATATATAATGGTTTCCACTTGTGTTAAAGATCTTACTAAATTAATAGGAAATACTCCTTTGGTCGAATTAAGGGGTATTACAGCATCTAAGTTAAGCTCCGACTTTTCCGGTCACATATATGGAAAATTAGAAAATCTTAATCCTCTTGCAAGTGTTAAGGATCGTATAGGTATTGCGATGATAGAGGATGCTGAACACAGTGGAAGATTGAAAAAGGGAATAATACTTGTTGAACCAACCAGTGGTAACACTGGAATTGCTCTTGCATATATCTGTGCCATCAAAGGTTATAAATTAAAACTTACTATGCCGGAGAGTATGAGTATTGAAAGACGTAAATTAATGGCATCATTTGGCGCAGAGTTAGTTTTGACCCCAGCGGAAAAGGGTATGAACGGAGCCGTGACTGAGGCAAAGAGGATACTTGAAGAAAATACGAACAGCATAATGCTGGACCAATTTAATAATCCGGCAAATCCGGAATATCATTATAAAACTACAGGCAGGGAAATCCTGGACGCTACAGCCAATAAGATTGATATATTTATTGCGGGTGTAGGAACGGGAGGAACAATTACCGGTGTTGGGAAACGATTAAAGGAATTTAACAAAAACATACAGATAATTGCTATGGAACCTTTTGATTCACCGGTGCTTTCCGGAGGTAAACCGGGCCCTCATAAGATACAGGGCATTGGCGCAGGTTTTGTGCCGGGTATACTGGATAGGAGTGTCATAGATGAGATAATGACCGTTAAGTTGGATGATGCCTTTGAAACCTCACGTCTTATTATGAAAACAGACGGGATCTTTGCCGGTATATCTTCAGGCGCAAATGTGTGGTCGGCACTTCAGATTGCACAACGTAAAGGTAATGAGAAGAAAAATATAGTTACGATAATATGCGATACCGCGGAAAGGTATCTGTCTACAATGTTATTTCAATAGGATAGTGCCTGTATAAAATTTAAGATAATTTTTAATAAACCTTCAAACCCGTTCGACCTATTCATCCCTGTCGTCCTATGTTTGCAAGCTTTTGAAGTCTCTTCTACCGAGAAGCCTTCAAAACCTGCAAACATCTGTCCGCCAGGTTCTTCATACGGTCTCACTCCTGTTTTAAACGGTTTATTAAAAATTATCTTAAATTTTATATAAGCACTATTATATTAGCTGCACTTACTGTAGCCGCATACGCAAGTCAGGCAACCCTGGACGTAGCGCATCTTTTTACCGCACTTTTCGCATTTCATTGCGGATTCTTCTTCATCCTTGATATAATTTTTAAGCACTCTGGCGACAGCTTTATTGAATGCATCAAAACCGCCATCTCTTAGGAGCTGCTCACAAATGAACTTTAACGGTGTCCCGTGTCTTAGGGATACGGAAGTTAACCTTGTGATAGTGCCGAATTGTTTGTTTTCGAACATGCTTGGAATGTCTTTTATTTTCATCTGTTCGTCGCCAAACTGTATTATCAGGTTATAAACACCTTTGTCTTTTTTTATTGTGCCTTCCTTTATTTTATTAGGGATATCCAGTTTTTCCTCTAACCCTGCAAATACCTCATATGGTTTTCCATCCAGCATTCCCACCAGTACCAGCCATTTCTCGTTTGAGCTGGTTACGTGATATATGTGGCACGGAAGTTCAT
>JAPLFT010000229.1 GCA_026390535.1 Pseudomonadota bacterium | reverse complement strand
CCATTATAAGTTAACCTCTTTGATTTCCTTTATCTCCTCTTTCTCTATAGGTCCGCCTAAAATCAGTTCAAGTAATAGCCTTAGTGCAATTAGGAAAAACGATATGGGTACTATTATAAACACAACCCATGTCGGCACTTTCAGGAATGCATACATATGATTACTGGCCTCCAGGAACGTGTAATCCATCGATATCTTTAAAAGCATAAGCACTATGATAAAGGATATCAAAGTTACGACCCGTATCCTGATCTTTGATAATTTTGGATTGGTTATAATTTTTGAGATTATCTCTATATTTATGTGTTTTGATTTTCTTGTAGCAAGGCTTGCTCCCAAAAAGCCCACCCATAATACCAGTGCACTCACCAGCATGTCTGCCCATTCTACACCGGTGTCAAAGAAGTTCCTCAACACAACCTGCATGGTTCCAAATGTGATCATTATAGTGAGACCAAAGACGAGTATCCATTCTTCAAGGGTGAACAGATATTGTTCTGCTTTTAAAAGAGCTTCTTTTATTTTTAAGGACATATTTGTATTATATCCTTAATTTTATTTTTTGGGCGACTTTGTATTTTTAGCTGATGATTTAAACTCTTCTCTATATTTTAATACCTGATCCAGTAATTCCCTGGAATAGAGTTTTCCTGTTAATGATTTCCAAACCTGTTCGCTGATCTGGTCGAATTTTTTTATATCCTGCTCATTCATATCAACGAATTTAATATTATTCCTTTTTAATGTATCGTACGCCTTATCATTATCTCTTCTTGATGCTTCAACAAGTCTTTTACAAAACTCATCTGAACGTTCACGTAAAAGTTTTTGATGAGCCGGAGAAAGTTTATTAAAACTGTTCTTGGTCATTAATATGGCACCGGTGGCATTTGTGAGTTTAAGCGTGTTCATATATTTTGTCCTTGTAAACCACTGCAGTGCAATGGCGGCCAGTGGAGACACATAAACGGCATTTATCAATCCCGTCTGAAGGGAGGTGAAGACATCGGTGACCGGCATCGGATTGGGAACGATCTTTAGTTTCTCGAATAATTCCTTGGCAAGCGGATCACCCTCCCATGCCCACATCTTTACACCTTCCAGAGAATTTAAAGAATCGAGAGGTTTGTTTGAAAACATATTCACAAAACCAACCTCTGCCCAGCCGAGGAGTATATATCCTTTCTTATCTAATTCCTTTTCAAAATATGGCCGCATCTTGGCGGTTACGTAATCTATCTCTTTGTATGAACTGAAGAGTCTTGGAAGTTCCAGCACCCGTATAGACGGCAATATTTGTCCTAACCCCACGCCTGTGAATCCAGCACTGTCTATTTTGCCTATTCTCATTTTTCTTATTACATCAAATTCATCGCCGCTGATACCGCCCGGGAATATCTTGTATGTTATCTGTCCCTTTGTCTCTTTTGTTATTTGTTCACTGAATTGTCTCATAAGGTTCAGCCAGGTAGAACCTTCCGGAGCAAGTACCGCGAATTTTATCTCATTTGTTGAAGCATATGATTTAGTAACGCTGAATGTTGTTATGGTACATACCATTGTAAAGAGCATAAGAATTTTTTTATACATAGATATCCTCTATTCAAAAAGATCTTTTACCTTCTTTTTGACCTCTGATATTTTATTTTTTACGGATGTGTTTATGAGCGTAGTGTCTTTTAATATATCTGCATCGGTTTTTTCTATCTCTGTGCTTAATTCAACAAACCTTTTTTTATCCTGAACCGCCGGTGTACAGTACTGGGCGTATAAAAATTGGGTTATAAGAAATTTGTGCTCTGATTCCTTAAGGGATTCCTCCATCATCTTTACGCCAAGCTCGGGTTTTCCTCCCAGCATCTTTGGCATTGCGCATTCAAGCGTTGCCCTCAAAGTCAGCGGAACACCATGAAAAAAACCTTTATCAAGCTGTACCATTCTGTCCGCTAGGATTTTGACTTTTGGAAAGTCAGATATCTGATCCACATTCGATTTATTCATATTTATAAGAAGTGCCCAGTTGAAGACCGTCCATAATAGAGCTTCTCTCTTTGTGATATCGTGAGCAG
>JAPLFT010000016.1 GCA_026390535.1 Pseudomonadota bacterium | reverse complement strand
TATATGTTTACGGAAAAGGCATGAAGGGAAACGCGGATGCCGGAGATTTTAGTATAACGGATGATGTTTTTACAAAAATAGGCGATAATCTCCAGATACAAAGTAGTCGTGCAACAGTTAATATAAAGAATTCAAAGGCGGTGTTTATAAAGGGAATAACCGCTAAAAAAAATAAAATAAATATAAGGGGCGATAAGCTGGAAGTAGTTTATACCAAGGATGGCGGCGTCAAGGATATAGGAGTTGAAGGAAACGTCAGGCTCAACGTAGAAAAAAAACTGGCATTATGTGATAACGCGATAATAAAGGGAAGTTCCACAGAGATAGTCTTAACGGGAAAACC
The DNA here is from genome assembly GCA_026390535.1 of Pseudomonadota bacterium. Classification (GTDB taxonomy): domain Bacteria; phylum Bdellovibrionota; class JAFGOL01; order JAFGOL01; family JAFGOL01; genus JAPLFT01. The sequence goes on along the minus strand of JAPLFT010000016.1, from coordinate 9,272 downwards.
CGAACTTCATATGAACGGTGACATAATGGTCGGTGAAAAGATAGTATTTAATACGGATAATGATGAGGTTTTTGTAGAAAGGGTAAAAGCCGATGTTGCTCAAAAGGGGTACAAAAAATAATGTCCAGCAAACTTATGGCAAAAGATCTGATAAAAAGATTCGGCAGACGTACTGTTGTTAATTCCGTCAGCTTTGATATAAAATCAGGTGAGATAGTAGGATTATTAGGTCCAAACGGAGCAGGAAAAACAACGAGCTTCTATATGATAATAGGGCTCATAAAGAACGACGGTGGAAAAATTTATATAAACGACACAGAAATATCAAATCTTTCTATGCATACCAGGGCAAGAATGGGAATAAGTTATCTGCCCCAGGAACCCAGCGTCTTCAGAAAATTGACGGTGGAGGAAAACCTTTGGGTGGTGCTGGAAAACATGCCCTTAACGTATGAACAGAGGAAGCAAAAGGCCCAGGAACTCATGGAACAACTGGGTATATCTCATCTTGCGGAGGCCAAATCTTTTACCTTATCCGGCGGAGAAAGGAGGAGGGTGGAAATAGCGAGAGCGCTGGTTACGGAGCCTAAATTTATTCTTCTGGATGAACCTTTTAGCGGGATAGATCCGTTGGCAGTCTTAGATATACAAAGTATAATAAAAGAACTCAAACGGCTCAATATTGGTGTTATAATTACGGATCACAATGTAAGAGAAACTCTTGGTATTTGTGACAGGGCATATATATTAAGTGACGGAGTGATACAGGTGACAGGTACATCAGAAGAGATCGTCAACAACGACGTTGCCAGAAAAGCCTATCTTGGAGAAAATTTTAAACTTTAAGGAAAAGAAATGGGAGATCTTAAACTTAACCTAAAATTATCGCAGCAACTTATTATGACGCCTCAGCTTCAGCAGGCCATAAAACTTTTGCAGATGTCCAGAATGGAGCTACAGCAGACCATAAACAGCGAGTTAATGGAAAACCCGGTCCTTGAAGAAGTAATAGAAACCCCGGATCCCAATATAATTTCAGAAAGTGAAGTGCCCAAGAATCTTGACGGTAACTGGCAGGATTATATGGATTCATACGATGCCAATTCCTCCACGCCGCCGTCTATAAGATCTTATAAAAATATTGATGATCATTTTAATATAGAGAACCTGGCTACCAGGACGGAAAGTCTTTATGATCATCTGGTCTGGCAGCTTAAGATGACCGGGATGAGTAAAAAAGAAGAGGAATTCGGGGAAAAAATAATAGAGAACATAAATGATGACGGATATCTTCATATTGATTTTAATGAATTGGCAAAAGAATCCGGATTGCGTTATGAAGACGCTGAAGAGGTTCTTTTAAAAATCCAGGAATTTGATCCGGTAGGTGTGGGAGCAAGAGATATAAAAGAGTGTCTCCTCCAGCAGGTAAGACAACTGCACCTTAAAGACGGTAAACTGGTTTCGTTAATAAAAAATTATCTGCCGGAGCTTGAAAAAAGGAATTATCCGGCTATATCCAAAAAACTCGATGTACCGATGGATAAAGTATATGAACTGGCTAAAATAGTTCTGTCACTTGAACCGAAACCCGGACGTTCCTTTTCCCAGAACGAGGCTCAGTATGTGGTGCCTGATATCTATGTGTTAAAGATCGGGAATGAATACGTGGTAACCTTGAACGACGACGGTATGCCCCGACTGAGAATAAGCAACTACTATAAGAACATCATACACGACAAATCCATGTACATAAAAGAGAACGACAAGGAATATATAAACGATAAACTTCGTTCTGCTGTGGCTCTTATAAGAAGCATACAGCACAGGCAAAAGACTATCTACAAGATCACGGAAGCCATAGTAAAAAGACAGACTGAATTTTTGGAACATGGGGTCTCTAAGCTCAAACCGATGATACTAAGGGAGATCGCCCAGGACGTTAATATGCATGAATCAACGGTAAGCCGAGTAACAAATCGGTAAGAGAAAAGATCCGTCAGTTGATCTCCGATGAAAATCCCAGGAATCCTTTGAGCGACCAACAGATAGCCGATGAACTTAAAAAGTATAATGTAGATATCGCCAGAAGAACAGTGGCAAAGTACAGAGAAATGCTGGGACTCCTTCCGTCGAGTAAAAGAAAAAAATATATCGTATAAAAAATAAAGGAGGAATTATGCAAATAAAAGTTACCTTTAGGAATTCAGAACCAAGAGACGAAATTAAACAACATGCCGAGGAAAAAATAGAGAAAATAAAAAAATTCATGCAATCCCCCGTTCAGGTGGGTTTTGTGCTTTCCAGCGGTTATTACTGTGTGGATAATCTTCCCATTAAGCTTATAGAGCCGTACCTGGATCTGTATAAAAAAGACGATATAAGCGGTTATTCTAATATAGCTATCGGTGTGGATATAAGAAGCACCCTTAATTTTGATAATTGCAGGGCTATAATAGAAAAACTTAAAACACACGGTTACGAAGTAAAACTTCTTTTTATAACTGCGGACAAACAGATTGTGCTTCAAAGATATCAGGAAACCAGGAACGCCCATCCTCTTACGATGATGAAGAACGTCAAGAGCAAAACATCTAAAAAATCGATCAGCCTTGAGGAATCCGTAGATCTGGAGTTTTCTCTTCTTGAGCCGCTAAGACGTATTGCCGATATTGTTATTGATACGACCAATACCAACGTCCATGAATTGAGACAACAGATATTCTCTCTTTTTTCCATAGGGAATAAAGAATCCCAGCATAAGCTTCTGCTCAGGATCATATCCTTCGGTTTTTCAAAGGGTATTCCTACCGACGTTGATCTGCTTTTGGATGTAAGATTCCTCCCCAATCCCCATTTTGATATCAACCTTAGGCCTCTTACGGGAATGGATAAACCCGTTAAGGAATTCCTTGAATCAAAAAAGGCCACGGTGGTGTTTTGGGAAAGACTATCTTCTTTGATGGATTTTCTTGTCCCCGAATATACGAAAGAAGGGAAATCTTATCTCACAATAGGAGTAGGTTGTACCGGCGGAAGACATAGAAGCGTTATGATAGCAGAAAAAATAAAGGAACATTTTGAGGCCAAGGGCTACAGATGTATCGTCGAACACAGGGATATCTATCTGCCGCATGTATAAAAATATATAAGGAGGGTGTATGGATATAAAAAAAGTACATCTTTATTATTTCTCAGGTACGGGTAACACTCTGATCGTTAGCAGATCAATGAAGGAAGTCTTTGAAAAGAACGGAGTGGAAACCCGGCTTTATGCAATAGAGAAGGAACCTCCCGCTAACGTCGATCTTAATACATGTATAGGTCTTGCTTTTCCGGTGGCCGTGTTTACTACCTATCCTCTGGTCATGAAATTCATAAGGGGATTACCTCAGGCCAACGGCACAAAGATCTTTATGGCCGATACTATGGGAGGTCTTTCCATAGGAGTGAGGAGCGTCGTAAAGTCCATGCTTGTTAAAAAGGGTTACAATCCCATAGCTGCATCTCAGATAATAATGCCGGATAATTTTTGGCCAAGCGCGGAAAAAGAAAAAAAGAATCCTAAGATAGTTAATAAAGGAGTTGATGCGGCTTCTTCCTATGCGGATAGTATATTAAAGGGTACAGCGTCATGGGACGAATTTCCTATACTCCCATGGATATCATATAAAATTTCCCAATTCCTGTTTACGATGCCGAGTTTTAGAAAAAAAGTAATAAAATTCAACAAAGAAAAATGTATAAAATGCGGACTGTGCGCAAAGCTTTGTCCTGTGAGGAATATTGTGATGCATGAACATCCGGTACTGGACGGAAAATGCGAAGCCTGTGTAAGGTGTAATTCTTTTTGTCCGACAGGAGCGTTATACAGGAAAAAAGACGGTGAACATGTTTATAGGGCAGTTAAGCCGGAGGAATTGCTGTAATGTGGATGTCCAAGACAAAATATCTTACATTCAACACAAAGAAAGAGAGGGAGATAATAAGGATAACTGACCAGGTGGAGGAATTTAGGAGGGAATCCGGCCTCTACGACGGTATGATACTGGTATCCGCGATGCATATAACCGCCGGTGTAATAGTCAATGACTGGGAAGAGGGACTACATCAGGATATCATGGACTGGTTGGAAAAAGTTGCTCCAAGGGGAAACTACCATCACCATAGGACCGGAGAAATTAACGGCGATGCTCATCTTAAAAATCTTACAGTGGGACATCAGGTCATAGTACCTGTCACAAACGGTGAGCTTGACCTTGGCCCATGGCAACAGATCTTTTATGCTGAATTTGACGGTCGTAGATCAAAAAGGGTATTGATGAAAGCAATAGGATTGGAGTTGCCCGATAAGTGATAATAAAATATTTTTTATTTATATTTTTTATGCTGTTTGTTCTGGTTTTTTCCGGCCTTGTAATTAAGCCTGTAAAAGTATCTGATGTAAAAATAAGCGATTATAAGGACCCGTTCAGCATTGCCAGAGAAGTTTACGCAAAGATGCTGTGGAAGGATATGGAGCATAATGAAGATCCCGTCTCCAGATTTTCCATCATAAAAAGAGTTGTGGACTATACTCCCAATTTTAAACAGGCTTACGAAGAATTATGCCAAAATCCTCAACGCTACACGCTATCCAACATAGAGATAAAGGATTTTATAAGGATCACAAAACAGGGCGCAGAGATATTCGATGAAGACAATGTGATAGACTGTTATCTGAGTACTCTTACGGGCCTGGAAAGGTATGTTGAGGCACTTAATTTTTTAACCCAGCAGTACATACAGTATCAGAACATGCCACGGCAGACTTTCTTTATGGATAAGATAAAAAAACTTCAATATGAAAAGAATGTCCTGGACCTTACTAAGGCGGTAGAGGTTTATTATCAGAAGAACAAAATGTATCCTGGTGATATACTGGTACTGATCAACGAGGGGCTGATAGAGAAGATCCCGGAAGATCCCTATGGAGGACAATATTTTATAAGCAGACAGGGTCAGATAAGAAGCACCAGTCAGATGCAGGATAACAAGCAGGATACCAAGAATGAAAATTGATAACCTTTTGACAATGAAAGGCGTTTTTATTCATAAGGGTGTAAAACTCCCGGATGTAACTCTATCCTCCGGCGACGTACTTTGGATACAGACGGAAAATAATCTGCAGGCGGATCTTTTTACCTCTTTTATGCTCGGATTGTTTGAACCCAAAGTTGGTAAGGCGGTTTTGGCCGGAACTGATATTAGAGACGCTAAGGGAACAGTTTCCTATATAGATATAAGCAGATGGAACCCCAGAATAGATTCCGTGGAAACATTTATAAAACTCCTGGCGTATGACGGAGGTTTTCAGATTTCATCCGTTATAAACGAGTTCAGAAAAATTTTAGATGGGATGGATTCCGGCTATATTTTAAATATGAGTTTTGAGGAGATGAGCGTTAGCACAAAGAACATTATTTCAACGGCGATATCGCTATCCATGCCTAAACTTATTATAATCCTCTTGGAGCCGTTTGCCGGTTTGGATAAAAAAGCGATATCCTTTATTGGTGGTGAAATAAAAAAAATCGTCCTGGATGGCTCATCTTTTATAATATTATCGGATTCAGAGCCTCCTGTGTACTCCAAGCATGTTAAGATGGAGCCGATATCATGACATCCATTGTATTTATACTTAACGATATCTTAAAAAGAAGCAGGGCTCTGTGGTATGGAACTGTGATCCTGTTTGTAATAGCGTTCTTCGTAAGATTAACGCCGCTATTTGTAAAGAACGGTTATATAGTTTATTTTATAAACATGGCTGCATTATTTATTGCCATTCTACTTTGCATTTTAATTTTGTTTAATGTTGTGGATAAAATGTTTCCCGGTTCGTTCCAGATAAAGCATGAATCTATTTTTTATAAACGATTCGGCCTTAGCCTGCTTGGTCAGTTCTTTATTAAAACAGCCATTCTGGTGCTTTTTCTTATTTTTCTTTTCAGCATCGTAAGTGTTATTGTCTGGTCCTGGGAATTTAAGTATCTGTTATTTGGATTTTCCCTGTGTATGTTCTTTATTGTGATGAGATCCCTTAGTGTTATGCTCAACATAAACTATGTATATTATCTTGCTATTCTGTTTGTGATAATTTCCATGATCTATCCGTTGTATATACTTCCCAATATGGCGTATGTAGTAAAGTCAGGTTCTTATAAGGTCATCATTTATCTTCTCACGTATGGGGCTTTATATTTTTTTACGGCTTTTAAGCTTTTTTATTTTTCATGGAGGCAGGAATGTATTGGATGGATGTACTGATATTTGTTTTCGGACTCTGCTGGGGAAGTTTTCTCGCGCTGATGGCGTACAGAATACCCAGAAAGATATCTATAGTCGTACCAAGAAGCTTTTGTGATTCATGCAATGACAAGATAGAATTTTTCAACAACATCCCGATAATAAGTTATTTATTGCTCAAGGGAAAATGCAAAAAATGCGGAGCAAAGATCCCGGTAAGATATCCGGTGATAGAACTTATAACCGCAATACTCTTTGTATTTGCGTACGAAAGATTATTCTATGATTATTATTCTCTTATAAGAGCGCTCCTTCTTGTAACGGCACTTTTACCCTCAATATTTATAGATCTGGACGAAAGGATAATACCGGATCGTCTGAGTATCGGTCTTATAATCTGCGGATTTGCCCTATCGCTGTTTGACCCGATGATGGCGTGGCATGAATCTGCCGCTGGTATTGTTGTGGGTGGAGGCTTGCTCTTTATAGTCGCAGAAGGATACTACAGATTAACGGGTAGAGAAGGTCTAGGTGGTGGTGATATAAAGCTCCTTGCCGGTATAGGTGCACTCCTTGGATGGTATCCGGCCCTGATGGTAATATTTTATAGCTCCATCCTGGGATCCATATACGGGATAGCTATGATGATAATTTTCAAAAAAGGCCGTCTTACAGAGATACCGTTTGGTCCGTTCATAGGTGCGTCGGCAATACTCTATTACTTTATAATGGAGGGAGGACTAATTAGGTGAAGGTTATTGTTATAGTTCTTCTTCTGTTTCTTGTTTTACTGGCATATGAGGCCCCTACATTTTACGAAGCTTATATTGAACATGATGTACTCCGTGTATCCAGGAATATTGCATCGGATCTTATATGGGCCAGAAGACAGAGTATAAAAACAAGCAATAACTACGGCGTTGTTTTTATAAAAGGGCAAAATCCCGGCTATTATATTTTTATAGACAAGGACAATAACGGAAAATTCGACATGAATGATACAGTGATAAAAACGGTAAATTTAAAAGATATCAGTTCTTATGTTAAATTCTCAAACGCTTTTGACGATAAGGATGTTGTTTTTATGGAGAATACTTTTGTCTTTAATAGTTTGCCTCAGCCTCTTCAACAAAGTGCTCCGGGGCACGATTCCATATTCCTGATAAATAAAAATGATGATGTCAAGGGTGTGATGGAAAGGATGATCAGGGTCTATGTGGATAAAACCACAAACGATATAAAAATCCTACGGATCAAGGAAACAACCGACAAAGGGGACATAATATTTGCGGATATAGATTCTTAATTATCCGTTAGCTGAGTTCTTTTTTTTTACCCATTATCTTCAGCTTTCTTCCGGCAAATATCTTGCTTCTCTTTTTGAGGTTATTCCATTTCATTATATCCGTGATCTTAACGTCGTATTTTTGAGATATGGACCAAAGCGATTCTCCGCTCTTAACAACATGTGTTAATGTATCTTCTTTTATTGCCAGAGTGGCTGCGTCTGTTGCCGGAATACAATTGACCTTTAATCTCTGTCCGGCCAGTATTTCATATCTTTTTACGGTTGGATTGCAGTCCTTTATCTGTGCTACGCTGGTATTGAATTTTTTGGATATTGCTTCCAGAGTGTCTCCGTATCTTACTTTATATATGGTCTTTTTAACCAGGGGTTTTGAGGGTTTTACAGAGACTGTCGTCTCCTCATCAGTTGCTTGCGGTTGCTCTACTTTGGCAATTACTGTTCCTGTTGTCGCCTTGGAGCAACTGAGTATCAGTTTTTGCCCTATAAGGACGGTGTCATTCTTCATCCTGCTGTTACAGGCTCTGATCTGTGCAATGGTTGTGTCATTCTTTGCGGCTATCCTTGACAGATTATCGCCTTTTTTGACTTTATAGACGGTTGTCTCAACAGTGCTTTGTGCTTCTGCTTTTGTACTGGATGTAGGCAGGTTCATAGCGACTTTACTGGATACAGCCACTGCGCCTCTTCTGTATTGATCCAGTTTGGATACATCCTCTGCCACCATTACAGCGTCTTTGCTGGGGCCGTTATACTGGAAACCGTATAGTTTCGGATTTTCCCCTATTATTGCCGCCGCAATATATTTAGGGACGTAGTTCATCGTTTCATCAGGCAATGCGTTCTTGGATGCCAGTTCCCAGAAATTCCTTTCTCTGTGTCTTATTATGGCATCTCTTATTCTACCTTCACCGGCGTTATAGGAGGCTATTGCCAAGTACCATGAACCGTATATGTTATATAGGTCCCTTAGGTATGCCGCCGCCGCTGCTGTTGCCTTATAGGGATTAAGTCTTTCGTCGTTCTTTCTTGTTACCTGAAGGCCGTAGAGTTTGGCCGTTCCCTTCATGAACTGCCATATACCCTTGGCGCCCGCCCTTGAATGGGCTCTTTGTACGAATGCGCTCTCTATGAGGGCAAGGTAGAACAAATCCTCAGGGACGTCATAGGCTATGAGTATGTTCTTTATGTTGGTCTCATATTCCTCGGATCTTGATAGTGCTCTTTGATACCAGTCCGGATTATCGACGGTGAAGTATTTTATCCATTTTTTAACGGACTCATTGATAACGCGTGGTATTTTTTGAGTGGATGTTTTACCGTTAGCGTTTGCGGCGTATTCAACCGGTGAACCTTCATCAAGGTCTGTCTGTTGGATCAGCTGTTCTATGCTTTTAGGATCCAGGGCGGACTTGCTATAGGAACCATGCTTTACGCCTTTGTTACCGCTGGCGCAGGAAACGATCAGCAGTAGCGATAGAGAGAAAAGGATTGTTATTAGTGTATTTATTTTTTTCATATTGGGTAAAGTATAATATGTAAGTTACAAATATAGCAATGCAAAAATACGCGCGGAATAATAGTTATTGACACTAGGGCGTAAGCTGGAGTAAAACCACTGTCGTTCTAGTTCTAATGGATCGCGGGGTGGAGCAGCATGGTAGCTCGTCGGGCTCAT
>JAPLFT010000170.1 GCA_026390535.1 Pseudomonadota bacterium | reverse complement strand
AATCTCTATTAACTCCAGGTTAGATGTCAAATCTTTGAGCCCTCCGAGATATTTGTCGTAATCCTTCCTGCTTAGAAGATTCTTCCTGATATTCCTTTCTATAGTCCTGATATCGTATATTTTGTCGCTATGCATAAAAATCCTCCGAAATCCTTTATAGTCATGGTGCCCAAGGACAGAATCGAACTGCCGACACGAAGATTTTCAGTCTTCTGCTCTACCGACTGAGCTACCTGGGCACCAGGCAACACATAGCTCTATACATAAACCAATATATAGTCAAGTAACTAAATATGTATATTTTTACAAAATTAATCAATTTTATGTTTGACATAATCAAAAGAGCAATTAATAATGACATTATTGAAACTTGAATAAAAACAAGTAATTTTAAGAGGAGGAAACGAATGATGAAGAAGCTCTTTTTAGTAGCAGCAGTTGCCCTTCTTGCTACACCACTTTTTGCCGGCGATATGACGATGGATGCAAAAGTAGGTTATGCAAGATCACAGGGTGGCGCAAACGGTTTTGACATTGGACCATCTATGTATTACTCACTTTATCAGAGTGATGGTTTTGTGAAGAATTTTGCAATTGGTGGAAATCTTGACTATGTAATGAGTAAATTGGCTGGTGTATGGGTTTACAATGTTTACATTGGACCAGACGCTAAGTTAGAAATGCCTTATTCTTATTTCAAATTAGGTTTTGGTTACGACTATGCTAGAGCAGCTGGCTTAAGCACCAACCTATTTGGCGTAAAATTCGGCGGAGCTGGCCTCTATCCGATTGCTGAAGGTATGAAGTTAGGTATCGATTTCTCTTTCTTCTATGCTTTCAACACTGGACGTCCATGGATTATGACAGTTGGACCAGTTCTATCTTTTGATCTTTAATTCGTGATTTAGATTCAACTAATAAAAACCCTGTGGCGTTTTGCCACAGGGTTTTTTTGTATCCGTTTTTTCGACGTAAACATATATACTCTTATAAAATTAATTAATTTTATGTTTGACATAATCAAAAGAGCAATTAATAATGCCTTTATTGAAACTTGAAACAAGTAATTTTAGAGGAGGAAATGAATGATGAAGAAGTTCTTTTTAGTAGCAGCAGTTGCCCTTCTTGCTACACCACTTTTTGCCAGCAACATGACGATGGATGCAAAAGTAGGTTATGCAAGACTTCAGGGTGGCGCAAACGGTTTTGACATTGGACCATCTATGTACTATTCACTTTACAAGAGTGATGGTTTTGTAAAAGATTTCGCAGTTGGTGGAAATCTTGACTATTCGATGGCTAAATTAGCTGGCGTATGGGTTTACAATGTTTACATTGGACCAGATGCTAAATTAACAATGCCTTATTCTTATTTCAAATTGGGTTTTGGTTATGACTATGCTAGAGCAGCCGGCGCAAGCGCAAATCTATTTGGCGTGAAGTTCGGCGGAGCTGGTCTCTATCCGATTGCTGAAGGTATGAAGTTAGGTATCGATTTCTCTTTCTTCTATGCTTTCAACAACGGTCAGCCTTGGGTTATGACAATTGGACCAGTTTTATCTTTTGATCTTTAATTCGTGATTTAGATTCAACTAATAAAAAAACCCTGTGGCAAGATGCCGCAGGGTTTTTTTGTATTCATGATTATGGCATAATTAACAAAATAATATATCTCTATTTGAATGGATGAAAATCCTCATGTTCATGATCATGTCCTATAACAGGATCCGGTGTTGATTTACGGGTCTGTTTTTCAAAAGAAGTTTCACAGCGTTTAAATAATTCAGTATTTCCCGTTAAAGGATTAGTTAAATACATATTACCACCCACTGTTACACAATTATCTTGGTTGTATGGGATCCAAGCATGTAAATAACGACTACCAGGATAATCATATACCGCCACAATAACTTTACATCCTTGTTCACAACGATCTTCACCATCTAAAATATACTCCGCATATGTTCCATCCCTTCCAAGCACATAATATCTATAGGATCCATAAGATGGGATACACATCATATCATTTCCTAAATCTCTTAAAGTAATCCATTTATATGGAACATCTTGTGCACAAATAGCACCAGTTAGAATTAGACCAGAAATAATTAGCAATATTCTATTCATAATAACACCTCCTTTCTTTGATAATCGAGGTTTTTATCATCTGTTAATATTAAAAGTCAATCTGTATAAATATTTTAAAGACATTGCTATTCCTTAGACATCAATACAGCTTGGGTTTTTATATGAAGTTTTTTTCTATTAAATATTCTTTTGTTATTTGTAATTGAATATTCTATAATACAAAATATTTTTTAAATTTTTATTAAATTATTTTATCCAATAAAATTTTTGATCTTGTCAGAGACTGTATCTACGTCCAGCCCCTTTTGTTTTGCCACGACACTTCCGGGGGCAGAGGTTCCAAATTCGTCTATACCAAGTTTAAGAGCATCTTTTCCGACTATGCCGTCCCATAGTCTGACGCTACCGGCCTCTATAGATATTTTCTTTATACCAGCCGGCAATACAGTTTCTTTATAAGCCTTATCCTGAACCATAAATCGTTCCATGCAAGGCATCGAGACTATCCTCATCCAACCTTCGGCCCTCAGCATCTGCCTTGCCTTTACCGCAAGAGAAACCTCACTGCCTGATGCAACAACAACACACCTAAGAGCACTGGTCTCTTGCAGTATGGTGTAACCACCACGTCTGGAGCCCTTTATAACGGCATTACGATCCGCTTCCGTCACCGGCTCAATATTCTGCCTTGTAAGTATCAACGCCGTAGGCCCATTATTATTTTCAAGGGCAATAAGCCATGCCTCTATAGTTTCCACCTCGTCACAGGGTCTTATAACAGTAAGCCCCGGGATCAATCTTAAGCTGCTTAACTGTTCTATCGGCTGATGTGTAGGTCCATCTTCTCCGACGTAAATACTGTCATGTGTAAAAACATATATCACCTGTCTCTTCATAAGAGAGCTCAACCTTATGCTGGGCCTCATATAATCGGAGAAGATCAGGAATGTGGATGCAAAGGGCAGGATTCCGCCATGAAGCGACATGCCGTTAACTATGGCAGCCATAGAATGTTCTCTTACCCCGAAGTGTAAATTTTTACCGCTGAAGTTATCCCTTTGTATAGAGGGAGAATCATTTATCGTCGTTTTATTTGAAGGGCCAAGGTCAGCAGAACCGCCGAGAAATCCCTTTATGTGTTTTGATATAACTTGTATACAGCGACTGGAAGTTGCTCTTGTTGCCTCCGGTTTTCCGGACGCAAGAGATCTAAGTTCCTCATAGAGGTCTTCCGTCAATTTAAATTCCTTCATTTCATCTATGGCGTTCTTTACTTCAGTCTTTTTTAGAGCCTCATCGAATTTTTTATTCCAGTTTTTATATTCATCTTCCATCAATTTTATTTTTTGTTTTGTGAATTCATATACCTCTGCTGGGATCTCAAATGATTCATTTTTCCAGTCCAGGTTGTTCCTGAGACAGATGATTTCTTCCTTTCCAAGAGGCTCACCGTGAGCAGAGCCTTTACCTTCTTTCTTGTTAGCTCCCTTACCTATAGTTGTATTTGAAATAATAAGCATCGGGCTGCCGGTATGTTTATTAGCAGTG
>JAPLFT010000241.1 GCA_026390535.1 Pseudomonadota bacterium | reverse complement strand
ATCCCTGAAGTATCTTCATTTTCATTAATTCATAATCACTAAAGGTGTCTTCGTTACCGGAGTTCGTAATACTTTCCGGTAAATATAATTTTGGGTTGATAAACACTAACGCTTCAATATGAGATAACGCCTGGTCATAATCCTTTTTAGTAATAAAAAGCCTTGCTGTTTCTTCAAGACTTTTAAGATAGTATCTGGATAAAGAATCTATCTTTTGATATTCAGAAAGAGCTTCGTCGTATTTTCTCATAAGAACGTGTATTCTTGCTTTATCCAGTATGGCGGCGTCTTTTATATCTTTTGTTGCATAATCATTTTTCATTGTTATTATTGTTTCAAAATTTAAAATAGCTTCTGAATATTTTTTAAGTCCACCAAGACACGACGCCTTAAGATAAACAGCCCTTGGATAAAATTCACTTTTTTTATCTACCCCATTAAGAAAGCTTATAGCTGTTTTATAATCTCCGGATTGAAGAAGATATTTGCCTATTGCATACAACAATGTGTTATAAGCTTCACTTGTTGATTTAGTTACCCCTTTGAGTAAGGAAAGGATCTCTTTAAAAAGTGCCCTGTCCCCGGTTTTTTCCGCTATATCTATAAGTCGGGACATCGAATCGAAACTATAATCATCATTTTGCTGTTGTCTTAATATTTCCTTGAATGTTTCTTCAGCCATAAAAAGATCATTATTAACATACAAGGATTCCGCTCTGATAAATTTCTCTCTCCTATCGGGATTAATAGTATTGGCCGGATAGGTTGTACTTAAAAATATATTTATTATCAGTATTAAAAACATTATTTTCCTGTATTCTCTGATATTTTATTTTCCAGACTGGAGTCAAACTTAACTGATGGTCTGTCTTTAAAAGAAGTAAAGATGGTACCTGATTCAAAACTGGAACCTTTTATCACCATTTTTTTTCCGTTCGGTATTACAAAAGGATATCTGTTTTGGACTTTTATCCTATAATCTTTAAGATAATTAAAAGCACTGTCTTCGCTGCCGGAACAAACCATCTCTATAAAAATCTCATGATATCCCGGCGCCACAAAATCATTAAACACAGAATAGATATCTTTTTTAGTTCTAAAAAGGTCATAACTGTGTTTTTGTGTTCTATAACCAAATAAGACAGGGGAATATTTGCAGCTATTTCATTCTTTGTGGTTTCTATGAGTTTCGACTTGGCATCAAACACTTTATTTCTTATTGAATCCACTTTTTCCTGGAGTGCCTTTGCATCCATAGAGTCAATTTCCGTTATTTCCTTGGGGTCTATCTTAAATTTTGTCGAGTTGTCCACCGGGATAAAAGTATCTGTTGTTTTTTGGATTTCTTCATTCTTAAGTTTTGTCCCAAGTTTAATTGGTTTTTTATCCTCCGCGGCGTAACTTGCCGCAAAAGAAATTAGAAAAAGAATTAAAAATAGTTTTTTCATAGTTATATAAACCTTAAATAGTCCTTTATATCCCTTACCATTTCTGACCTTGATAATAATCTCCTGAACCTGCTGATCGGAATTTTTATCCTTGACCCTTCCGGCACTTCTCCGTCTTCTTTAAAAAGTCTCTGCGCTATAGCCGGATTGTATATCCTAATATCATCTTTATCCACATCCAAAAGCAATTCCAGTTCTGAAATCCGTATCGGTTTAACGGTCATAATAACACCATAATTACCTGCTTTTGCAGGATTTACGTCATCAAAAAAATTTTCGTGATTTTTTTCAAGATATAGAGCAGCCAAAAATTCAGCATAAAAATTCTTTGTTGCAAAGCCAAAATTATCTCCCCTATATCCTTTTATCAGTCTAACCAGATCATCGGTTTTGGCGGTTTGAACAGCTTTTTTCATTCCAAATCTGCCATAGTTGTAGGAGGTAATAGCCAAAG
>JAPLFT010000003.1 GCA_026390535.1 Pseudomonadota bacterium | reverse complement strand
ATGGAGTATGGAATGGCCTTACTCCTCTTGATGTAACAAAAAATTCCTTAGTAGCTTCCATAACTGTCTCTGGTGATAGTGTGTATGCTGGAGGATACAGTGCAAATAGTTTTTCTGTAGTAATAGCCGGATATTGGAAAGACGGAGTATGGAATGGACTTACTCCTCTTGATGTAACACAAGATTCCGCTGTAACTTCCATAACTATCTCTGGTGGTAGTGTGTATGCTGGAGGATATAGCACAAATAGTTCTTCTGTAAATGTAGCAGGATATTGGAAAGACGGAATATGGAATGGACTTACTCCTCTTGATGTAACAAAAAATTCCTGGGTTTTATCTCTGTTTGTGACGCAATAGAACTTCTTGGCCCTTCTTTATTAATACAGGTTCGAGAGAACTATTGGCGTCCCTTAGTAGATGATTTTCGAACCACATGCATTAAGTGCGTTGCCTGAGAACCCTTGCAAACAGAACGGGATCGAACTAAAGCAGTCTTTTTAAAATATCTAAAGCTCCTGCCTCGAATTTAGAGAACGCAAACCACTTTTTCCCAAGGTCTTTTAATGACGCACCAATATGATAAATAGTATCGTTGTCTATAATTAAAAATCTATCGTGTGATCTATTAAATTCTTTTATCTTGATTTCAGGGTATTGTTTATTGTGTTTATCAATATCCAGCTTTAGCTTTGCGTCAACGTTTTTAGTATAAACAACAGCTTCTACGTTTTTCGATCTTTTTGTTAAAAGCATTAGAACACTTTCATCTATATAGTTATCAATAAGCACAATAGATTTTTGTGCAGATTTAATAAGTTTTGAAACAAAAACGTGTGCATCAAAGACCTGTCCATCAAAGAAAATTCCATTCTTAGGTTTAACTTCTTTTTCCTCTATAGCCTTAAAAACCGTCTCCAGTTTTAAATCTGTTTCTATTTGCTTGTGTTCTATTTTGTCCAGTCTTATGAAGATAGTTGCGTTTTGGTTAACGAATTTACGCATTGCCACAAATGTCTGAATTATCTGTATGCTCATCTTTACTGCTGTGTCGCTTTTTAATACAGCAGAGAGCATCGCAACACCTTGTTCTGTAAAAGCATACGGCGGTTTTCTTAACCCCATTTTATCTTTATTGGAAGTCACAAATTGTGACTTCCAATCGTAGAGTTCGTTATCTGTTAACTGAAAACAGAATTCTTTTGGGAACCTTTCTAAATTTCTTTTTACTGCCTGATTTAAAACCCTTGTTTCTACTTCATATAGGATTGCAATATCACGATCAAGCATCACCTGTAGATTTCGAATATTATATATTTTTTCTTGTATGTACTTATCTGTTTGGATCATTAGCTCGCGCTTCATATTATTCTGCGAGGCAAAGATTGTTCCTGCCTCAATGCTGTATCATCAGTTAATAAATCGTTTGGAATGGTTCTATATTGTTTAAATCTTGGATAAAACTTGAACTTACAGACTTTGCGTCAGATCTTTATATCGTTAAATGTTATCATGCCCCCGTTAATGGGGAAGAACCGAAATGAAGCAAAAAAGTGATTGGCGTCCCCAACGGGAATCGAACCCGTGTTTTAGCCTTGAGAGGGCCATGTCCTAGACCGCTAGACGATGGGGACACAAGGCCTATCTCTATATCGATTTATCCCAGTCTTTTCAAGTATTTTCTTTAGGGGGGTTGACTCCCGGGGTCTTAGTCACCATATTGCTTGTAAGGAGAAAACGATGACTAGGGAATCAAAGAAGGATGACATAAAGGAGAAGGAATCTGTTGAGCAGGAAAAGACCGGACAAGAGTCGGCTTCTGAACAACAGGAAGATGAAAATGAATGTATATCTATATCTAAAAAGGAATATGAAGATCTTTTAAATGCAAAAAAAGCACAACAGGATCTTTTATATGTTTGTGCCGATTTTGATAATTTTAGAAAACGTGCTGCAAAGGATCTTCAGCAGCAAATAGATTTTGCCAATGAGAAATTGATAAAGGCAATATTACCTGTCCTTGATAATTTGCATAGGGCTACTGAAAAAGAAGCACTTGAACTTGATTTTGCAAGTGACCACGAGATTGCAAAGAAAAGTGTTATTAAATTTTGGGACGGTATAAAGCTGATACAAAAACAGCTTGAAGATGTCTTGGATAAATTTGGTGTTAAAGAAGTTAAATGTCTGAATGAAAAGTTCGATCCCAATTTTCATGAAGCCATGGAACATACTGAATCAGATAAACACAGTCATGGCCACGTGATTAAGGAATATGAAAAAGGATACACATTGAAGGATAGGTTGATAAGACCTTCCAAAGTTTGCGTATCAAAGAAAACAAAAAAGGAGGAAGAATAATATGAGTAAAATAATTGGTATAGACTTAGGAACAACGAATTCATGCGTTGCGATAATGGAGGGTGGAGAAGTAAAGGTCATTCAGAACTCTGAAGGATCCAGGACCACACCGTCCATAGTTGCTTTTGCAGATAATGGAGAAAGACTTGTAGGTCAGCTTGCAAAAAGACAGGCTGTTACAAATTCGGACAAAACTCTTTTTGCAATAAAAAGACTTATAGGAAGAAAATATGACTCTCCGGAAGTGCAGAAATCTATAAAGATATCTCCTTTCAAGATCGTTAAGGCTGCTAACGGCGACGCTTGGGTCAACATTAGCGGTAAAGATATGAGTCCGGCAGAGATCTCCGCGATGGTGCTTCAGAAGATGAAGCAGACCGCAGAGGATTATCTTGGAGAAAAAGTAACAGAGGCCGTAATAACGGTACCTGCATATTTTAACGACAGTCAGCGTCAGGCCACAAAGGATGCCGGACGTATAGCAGGACTTGATGTTAAAAGGATAATAAATGAACCGACAGCTGCAGCGCTTGCGTTTGGAGAAGATAAAAAACATAAAGACACTATGATAGCAGTATTTGACCTCGGTGGTGGAACTTTTGATATATCCATCCTTGAACTGGGTGAAGGTGTATTTGAAGTTAAATCTACCAATGGCGATACATTCCTTGGCGGAGAAGACTATGATCAGAGAATAGTGGACTGGATAGTTTCCGAATTTAAAAAGAGGGAAGGTATAGATCTTTCTAAAGATAGAATGGCTCTTCAGAGATTAAAGGAAGCTGCAGAAAAGGCAAAGATGGAGTTATCCAACGTTACGGAGACGGACATAAATCTTCCGTTCATAACAGCGGATGCTACCGGACCAAAACATCTTAATATGAAATTCACGCGTACTCAGTTTGAACGTCTTGTGGATGATCTGATAGAAAGAATGGTTGAGCCTTGTAAGATGGCGATAAAAGATTCCGGTGTCAGCCTTGATAAGATAGATGAAGTAATTCTTGTCGGTGGTATGACAAGAGTTCCAAAGGTTCAGCAAAAAGTTAAGGAAATATTCGGTAAAGAACCGTCCAAGGGTGTTAACCCCGACGAAGTTGTTGCCATAGGCGCAGCTATTCAGGCAGGAGTTCTGGCAGGAGACGTAAAAGATATACTTCTTTTGGACGTTACCCCGCTTTCTCTTGGAATAGAAACATTGGGTGGAGTTTTTACAAAACTTATAGACAAGAACACGACGATACCTACAAGAAAGAGCCAGGTGTTTACAACAGCGGCCGATGGGCAACCTGCGGTAAGCATACATGTTCTTCAGGGTGAAAGAGATATGGCCTCCGATAACAAGACGCTTGGGCGTTTTGAGTTGATAGGTCTTCCTCCTGCACCGCGTGGTGTCCCACAGATCGAGGTTGCGTTCGACATAGATGCCAACGGCATTATGCATGTAAGCGCAAAGGATCTTGGTACCGGTAAACAGCAGGCTATACAGATCACTGCATCCAGCGGTTTAAAAGAGGATGAGATAAAGAATATCGTAAAAGAAGCCGAAGCTCATGCTCAGGAAGATAAGCAGAAAAGAGAAAAAGCAGAAACCAGGAACCAGCTCGATGGGCTTGTTTACTCTACAGAGAAAACACTCAAGGAGTATGGCGAGAAGATTGATGCTTCTATAAAGGCAGAACTTACAACAGAGATCGAAGAAGCTAAAAAAGTCCTTACAAGGGATAACGTTGACGAGATGAAGACGCATACAGAAAAACTTAATGCCATAGCCAGCAAGGCTGCATCTGAGATTTACAAACAGACTTCCGGTTCGAATCAGCAGGGACCAGCCGGTGAAGGAACGGGCCAGGGCGGCGGCGGAAATCCTTCCGGCGGAGACTCTTCTTCTGGCGGCGATAAAGAAAATAGTGGTAAAGACGGCAAGGATGATGTAATTGATGCGGATTATAAGGAAGTATAATCAGTGCCATCATCCAAGAGAGATTATTACGAGGTACTCGGAGTACAAAAGAATGCCTCTGCAGACGAGATAAAAAAAGCTTACAGAAAGCTTGCGCTTAAGCATCATCCTGACAGGAATCCCGGCGAGAAAAACAAGGAATCCGAGGATAAGTTTAAAGAAGCTAATGAAGCCTATGAGGTTCTGAGCGATCCTTCCAAAAAATCCAAGTATGACCAATTCGGTCATGCAGGCGTTGAACCTAATTTTGGTACCGGTGGTTTTGGAGGAGGAGCAAATTACGGCGGTAATTTCAACGGCGGAGATTTTGGAGATGTATTCAATGATATCTTTGGAGATATATTTGGAGGAAGAGCTGGAGGAAACAGCTCTTCCAGAAGAAGATCTTCTGTAAGAAGAGGCCAGGACGCAGAATTTACAATGGAAATTCTGTTTGAAGAAGCGGCTTTTGGTGCAGAAAAAGAAATAACAATCCCCACTTCAAAAACATGTTCGGAGTGCCATGGCAGCGGAGTAACCGGCGGCGGAAAACCGGAAACCTGTCCCACATGCCACGGCAGCGGAGAGGTTTTTGTAAGACAGGGTTTTTTCTCTATGTCCAGAACATGCAGTACGTGTCATGGAACCGGAATAATTATTAAGAATCCATGTAAAACATGCAGGGGTGCGGGTGTTAGCAAAACGACCAAAAAGCTTGTTGTAAAAATCCCGGCCGGAGTGGATGATGGACAAACACTCAAGCTCGCCGGAGAAGGAGAAGCTGGTGGTGGCGGTGGTCCCAACGGAGATCTATACGTCCATATTGCTGTCAGGAAACATGATTTTTTTGATAGAAAGGGAACAGATATTATATGTGAAGTTCCTATTACGTTTATACAGGCAATTCTTGGTTCGGAAGTCGAGGTCCCTACATTGGACGGAATAGTAAAGATGAAAATTCCCGCCGGCACACAGAGCGGCAGACTTTTTAGACTTTCAGGCAAGGGTGTTTACAGGCTTGGAGGATACTCAAGGGGAGATCAGCTTGTACACGTTGTCGTCGAGACCCCTGTAAGACTTTCCAGAGAACAAACTGAACTTTTGAAAAAATTTGAAACCATTGCTTCAGGCACATCTACGCCAATATATTCAAGGTATAAAGACAAAATAAAGAAGTCCTTCCATTCCTAATTTGCACTAGAGAATTTTTACATTTGTGGTAATGTCTTGTTCACTATGAATAAGATATTTATTCCTTTGAATCGATTAGCAGCAACACTGATTGTCTTGCTTCTTGTTGGGTGTGCTCAGCAGCGGCCGATGACAAAATCAGGATCATCATCAAAAACCAAAACCAAAGTTACAACTACAACCGCTGCCGTTACAGTACCCACCACTACGGGCAGCAGGGAAACCTCTCTCTTCCAGAAGGCGATAGAAGCGTATAAACAACAAAAATACGATGATGCTATGTCTACAATCCAGAAACTGGATTTGGATAAGGTAGATCCGCAATTTAAGTTGAAGATAATATGGTTCCTTGGACATATCCAGTTTGAAACCGGAGAAAGACAAAAAGCCATAGAAACTTTTGTTAATGTACAAAAGTTGTCAAGCGACGAATCTGTAAGAGCTAAAGTAACGATGTCCATACTTTCAAGTATAGATAAAATGACTACAGATGAATTAAAAGATATCCAAAATAAATATGATGAATGGAAACCGTTTGTTCTGTTTAAACTTGGAGAAAAATATATGCAGCAAGGGGATACAGATGCTGCAAAGGATAAATTCCGGGAATTTCTTAGGGATTACCCTCAACATGAATATGTTGTGCAGGCTCAAAACTATATAAGTAAGATGGGAAGTCTTGAAAAAGTAGATCCTAATACAATCGGAATTATTCTTCCGTTGTCAGGTAAAAATGCTCCGTTTGGATTAAAATCGTTGATGGGGATTCAACTTGCCGCAGGTGTTTTTGGAGAAAGTAAAAATTCAAAAACCGGAATACGTCTGGCAGTTATGGATTCTCAGGATGATCCTGAAGTCGCGCGTATTGCCGTAGATAGACTTATAGAAGAGGATCACGTTATAGCTATACTTGGGCCTCTTGGCGGAGATACAGCCGAAGTTGTTGCAAGACAATGTTCTCTGGCCGGGATACCCAACATAACACTTTCTCAAAAGGAAGACCTTGATGGTTTGGGCAAATACGTATTCAGAATTGCCATGACCAACAGGAATCAGATCAAACGTCTTGTCTCTTACGCCATGGATGAGTTATCAATGACTAAATTCGCAATAATGTATCCGACGGATAATTACGGGCAGGAATTGACAAAATATTTTTGGGATGAAGTATTGAGCAAAGGCGGAGAAATAACAGCCGTTCAACCGTATAAGCTTAAACAGGATGATTTTAGGGATGATGTCAGAAAA
>JAPLFT010000244.1 GCA_026390535.1 Pseudomonadota bacterium | reverse complement strand
CAGTATACGCTTACAAAAAGACCATATATACAAAACAGTAAGAAATAACCGCATTTTCGGAGGTAACAAATGAATACAAATTCGATGGCAATAGTGTCGATGTTAGAGCGCATTACAGCATACATGGAAAACCAGCCACACTGGATACCATATATCTCGGTTATATTAGCTGTCTGTGCCTTATTCACATTTCTTTTCGCATTATGGAAGCAACAAGAGGATTCCAGAGCATACGTTATAGTTAGAGGTTCATATGATGGCGTAAGAGGATTTTTCGAAATTACGAACACTGGGAAAAAAATGGCGACAAACCTATCTTTAGATTTTGATCCACCACTGGAAGATTATTTGATTTCAAATTATGCACAACTAAATCCATATAAATATTTAACCAGCATTACTCCTGGGCAAATACTCAGAACAGAAATAAAAAACAAAAGTGATGCATGGGGTTCTGTCAGCGAAGATAGTGCTATGCCTGTAGATTTTACTGTTAATGTGAAATACAGGAGCAAAATACTTCCGTTCATCAGCTGGCGGTACAAAGATTGTTTCAAAATTGACTTACGATATGATCAATGCATCTCTAACCCTACCTTAATACCACCATATGAGGTGCCTGCTTGGGTAAAACAAAGACGGGAACGAGAGAAGGGAGAAAGACCTGTTAAGTAGTAATAATCCAAAACCAGCCAATTCTGATCGTTTTATAGCTCCTAAGTATGTAAAATCATATAATTCTGCCTGTTTTGAAGCTATCGGGTCTAGGATATACAAGGGGTTTGGTTTTTGATCTTTAAGACGTGTTTGGAACAGCGACGACAAAAAAGTCCTCAGAAGCTTTTCGGCTCCCGAGGGCCTGTTAAATTCTTTTTTCGGTTTTTCGAACATCTAATCTTGGCGCGCCGAGAGGGAATCGAACCCACGACCATTGGTTTCGTAGACCAATGCTCTATCCGCTGAGCTACCGGCGCGCATAAAAAATGGCGGAGAGGGAGGGATTCGAACCCTCGGTACAACTTTACGCCGTACGACGGTTTAGCAAACCGTTACCTTCGGCCTCTCGGTCACCTCTCCACCCATTAGGCACATAGACCCGGCCGAACGTAAAACTTTTATATCCTCAAACAAATTGTTGTCAATAATTAAACCAAAATGCATTCAAAGTTCTACCAATTAAGGGTGTAAAAATTCACATTGAACTCTTTTTTGTAAGTCATTTGTGCATGTGTAATTGGCGTTCGTTCTGCTATTCATCATCGGTATGGCGTATTTTGATAGGGTGAGGTGTTCCTTCTGCCGAGAGACCACCTCACCCTTCAAATACATGCCATTCCGATTTCTTCATACGCAAAACTCGCTGGTATCAATTTGACTTACAAAAAAGAGTTCACTGTGAGTTTTCGTATTCTAAATTTTTAGAACTTTGAATGCATAATTGGTATTAACAGGTCATTCTTCCTCATCTCTTCCGCTGCTAAAGTTTAATACAAGACTCAATATGATACCGTTTGAACGATATCTAGGTGTTCTCGAAATAAAATATTCAAACCTGAGCCCGTCAATTATCCCCATTTGTTTATCGGAAAAAGTATATCCCGTGCTGAAATTAAGATCCATTTTAGAACCTGCGCCATCTGTAATCCAAAAAGCACCCACACCGCTTCCTGCATAAAATCCTCTATATAGATACAGTACAAGGCTGGTGCCTGCCCTAAGGAATAGCTCCTTGGAAGAAGGAATACTCAAAAAGAAATAGGGCTCAAGATAGAAAATAGAAAAAGCATGAATCAGAGGGAGGTATCCTATAGAAAAGTTGTAATACCTTGTAGAAAGCTCCTGTATATTAGCATATTCAAGACCGAGAGCTATACGAAAAAAACTTGTACTTATTCTGGTAAATTCCCAGGGATCTAGCTCTCTATAATCAGCACTAAAACTTTCCAGAACCGTTTTTTTATAATTTCTGGACATCTTCGTAGGATCAGTATTGATATAATTTTCTGTTTCTCCATCGTAAGAGGTCGTAATGTTCATATACTCGTCTTCACCAAGGAACTGAGCATAGCTTTTTCTTTCTTTATTATCTGTCATCCCAAGTATCGATATTTCACCACCCAGACATGCGACCATGGATGTTTTTTTCATATCATCGTAGCTTGTTGCAAAATCGGCCTTTTTAGAACTTATGACAACATTGGATGCGTAAAGTTTAATAGAAGTTATTTTTTTTTCTTTCTTTACATTTATTCTTGCTTTCCCGGATAGGAGATTAAAGAGGCTGTTTTGTTCATTTTCATCCACGTAATGCTGATACATCCTAAATGTGGTGCTTGGAGCCAAAGAAATCTCCGTCTCATTTTTAAGGGTCAGTTCAACGCTGCTCTTAGGGCCTACGTCAAAAACATCCTTTTCGTGCACAAGATCCCCTTCCTTGGCCTCAAAATTTATTAATACGGATGTTCCGTCGTTATTGTGCCTTATAATGATTACCTTTCCCTCAATATCGGATACATATCCGACCCAGGGAGAGGAAAGTTCTTCTAGCTTTTTTCCTTTTATTTTAGGTTTTAAGTTATTATCTATCTCTTCCTGGCTTATAGTCAGTTTTTTAACCAAGGTCTTATCATCACTTTCCTGAGCATTTAAATTAATAAGAGGTATAAAAAAGAGAACAGTCAGAAATAATGATAACTTATTAAATAAAACCATATGTTAAAAAGTATAACATTATAAAACTAAGCTTCAACTTAAATTAGGTCATGCAGTATATAATTTCCGCATTCAACTCCCTCGATCCTTTTAATTTCTACGACTTTTCGCAGATTCTCCACTCTGGCAATATGTACAAGCAGATTAATATTTGAGGCTATCCAGCTTCTGGGTATGGAGATATCAAGATTGGGATGTCCAAGTATTGCAAGAGTCTCAAATCTTCTTAAGGCATCTCTACAGGAATTTGCATGTATCGTGCAGATAGAACCCCTGTGTCCGGTATTTACAGCATGCAGTAAATCGTAAGCCTCCTCACCCCTAACCTCACCGATTATTATCCTGTCGGGCCTCATTCTTAAGGCTGTTTTTACAAGATCCCTTATACTCACTTCATATGGACAATCGGGTGTGGAATAACGCGATTCAAGCCTTATTACATGGGGAAGTTTTAGTTTAAGTTCCGCAGTATCCTCTATGGTAATTATCCTCTGATTGATATTTTTGGAACCGGAAAGGCTATTTAAAAGCACATTAACAAGAGTGGTTTTACCGGTACCTGTACCTCCTGCGATTATTACATTCAGCTTTTCATCAACGGCATTTTTCAAAACATCTGCTATTTTGTTATCCAGCGTATGATTATTCAATAAAAACGCAAATGAATCCACTTCATGAGTGTGCTTTCTAAGAGTTATGGTTACACCGTCTAAAGAGACAGGCTGCATAACTATATTGCATCTAAAACCTCCCGGGAGTTTTCCATCAAATATCGGATGATTAAAATCTATATTTCTCGAATTATATTGAGCCACAGAGTCAATAAACCGATGTATATCGAGTTCCGTTATTCCAAAATCCAATTCACAGACAAGGCCGTTTTTTTCTATATAAATATTTTTTATTCCGTTTATCATGATCTCTGTCACACCATTTTCATGTAAGACAGTTCTT
Organism: Pseudomonadota bacterium; assembly: GCA_026390535.1. Taxonomy (GTDB): domain Bacteria; phylum Bdellovibrionota; class JAFGOL01; order JAFGOL01; family JAFGOL01; genus JAPLFT01. Next base: position 2,527 of record JAPLFT010000244.1, on the reverse strand, counting down.
AATTCATGACTAAAGCAGGAAAAAATATTGTCATTCCGATGTTCCTGGCTCACAGAGCCTGTGCTGTTTATAACCTTGTCTATAACCGATCTGTTTTCCATGATTACTAAACATCTTCTCCAAGTGTTTCCGCAAGGAGGTCTTCCAATTTTTTATCTATAAAAAGTTCTTCACATCTGAATCTTATGGATGCTGTAACTATTATCGCAAGTTCAGTGTCTTGAGAATTTACATCGTTGGAAGAAAAAAGATCGGAGAGTACAGGAATATCGGAAATCGCAGGTAAACCTTTATTTGCCTTGCTTGAGCTTCTATTTATAAGACCGGATATCACGACTGACTTGCCGCTATCCATTGTGACAACCGTTTTTACTTCTCTTACAACAAAACCCGGAACATCTTTATTATATGAGTTATCAGAATCGAGACTGCTGAACTCGCTGGATATGCTTAGTTCCACAGTATCATCGTTTATAACCTTTGGTGTAAAATTCAATATTACACCGTAGTTTTTCCATTCCAGATTTGAACTGTACCTTGAGCTGAGTTTTATAGGAATGGCCCCACCGGCGTGAAAACTTGCACCTTCACCGTCGTTAGTACTAAGAGACGGGTTGGAAAGTATTCTCGCATCGCCATGAGATTCGGAGAGATGAAGTATGCTGTCTATTTCTATTGCCGGTAACACTGTATGTCTTGTAAGGCTTAACTCCCCAGGTAATTCAAGTCCCATCTGGCGCCCCATGGATGTGGAAACTTCTACTATTTTTACATCTATATCTATCTGATACGGGATAACTTTTATATCAATTTTTCCGCTCGGAAAATTTACATCCAAATAATGTTGAGCTTTTTCTGCCTGTCCTTTTGTTCTGGCATTAGCTCCCACAAAAAGTACGTTCTCCGTCTTTTTTACGGATATGTCGTAGAGTCCCATATCCAAAAGTACATCTGTAAGCTTGTTATAATCTCCCTGCCTGACTGAATCCGCAAGTTTTACGTAGTTCATTACATCTTTTTGACTGGCTACAACCTTGTTTATAAGATCCATGTCGTCTTTTTTGTAGATCATACCGGTTATATAGACACTTTCACCGGCGTTACTTACCTTTATACCGTTAATCCCCTTTAATGATTCTCTTACGGCCTGGACCTTTTTATGGACGGAAGCCGACATTATAGTAAAGCTATATTTGGTCGGTTCTTTATCTCCTTTTTTCCAGATATAGATAGTTGTACTGCCCTTTGCCCTTGCGTTTAAGGCAAGCACTTTATCCTCCTTCAACACTTTTATTACCTTGCTGTTAGTGACCGTTACTTTAGAGATATCATCCGCGCTGATGCGCAAACTATCGCCTATATACATAACGTTTATATCCTGCAGTTTATCCAGCGGATAAATATTGGATAAAAATAGCATTATTAATATAAGGCTCACGCAGATCTTACTGCAACATATACTCCGTTTATCCAGCCCCGTGCTGAACAATAGCATGCCGAATAATTTACAAATGTGTCAAAAATAGAAATTGAACAAAGTTATCTTTTCGACTATAAACCTGAATATCATGGATTCGTGGACAATATACTTTGCAGGTATTCTGAGTTTTTTCTCCCCGTGCGTTCTACCTATAATACCGGTCTATTTTTCCATACTGCTACAGGATAAGGACTCTATACAGCCTCTTGGTGGCGAGAGTATACCTATGTGGAAGACACTACTTCCAAAAGGTCTGCTTTTTTGCCTTGGATTCTCCATCATATTCTCTATACTCGGGTTCGGTGCCGGAAAGATCGGCTCATTGATCGTGCTCCATAGAGGGGCAATATCTCTTCTGGCCGGAGTAATAATACTCATAATCGCACTAAAACTTTTGGATTTTATCTACATACCATTACTTGATAGAGCCTATTCGATCAATATAAATAGACTCAAGACAAGGTTCTCATTACTTAATGCGCTTATATTAGTAGTACTGTTTGCTGCCACATGGTCTCCATGCATAGGTCCGGTACTGGGTGGAATACTGACTTATATATCTGTAAGGACGTTCAGCCCTATCAGCAGCGCCTTCAAGCTTTTTCTATTCGGCCTTGGTATATCAACACCTCTCATAATATTCACACTATTTTTTAGGCCGCTGATGAACTTCATACAACGTAACAGATATTTTATCCTTATACTTCAAAAAGCCCTGGGAATAATTTTGGTATTCTTTGCGATTAACCTATTCACGGAAGTCTCCACGATGGCAGATAGGCCCAAAATTCCTTCTGTAGCTGACAAAATAATTGTGCCTGATAAATTACCGCTTTTCGTATCCATGATCTCAATGGATTGTGAAACCTGTCAGGAGATGTTCCCTACAATAAAAAAATTAAAGGATAACTGCGACGGCAAGACTATTGAGTTTAGGACCATAGATGTTGAAGACCCTGAATATTCCTATGCCGTATATAAGTTGGGAATGATAGGCACACCGACTTATGTAATGATAGATGTATCAGGAAAAGAAGTTCAAAGGTT
>JAPLFT010000210.1 GCA_026390535.1 Pseudomonadota bacterium | reverse complement strand
AAAACATCGACCATGAACAGGAATCCATAATGAGGAGCAGACTTAAGGATAAGCTTCGAAATCTTTAATAATAATTTGCATTCAAGCGCCTACCTTCGTCGATCTCTTGCCCGTTCCTCGACGTATGTTCATATACGCCTGTGTCGCGGACTTCGAGGATCTCCTCGGTATGCATCTTGACTGCAAATTATTATAATTTTGACTACAACTTAGTATTATTTACTGCCGAAGTTCATTGCACTAAGCAAATTGCTGTCGGCGCCAAACCCGATAGCCTGACCGCTTATGAGTAAATTAAAAGATATAAACACGTTAAAACCGGGTTTATCATAGGGGGCACTTACGGCAAATTTTAAAAACCAGCATGATGAAGGCGGACTATAAATTACATCAAAATATTTATCCTGGATCTTATCTGTAAATTTACCGGGAAGAGAATTATTTAAAATGAATCTTACATTAGTGGCAAATCTCCACACTCCAAACCCAAATTGCAATTGTAATTGATCGGTATTGGCGTTTGGATTTGTTTTGTCATAGTAATACCCCATCTGAATATATTTTTTCCCCCCGGTAAGCCTAAGTTGGCTGCTTACGCCCATCTTTTTTGTATATACATTATAAAAATTAGTTAAAAGGAGACTCATCCATGCGTGACCTGCGGTTATCTCGGAATAAAGATATCCAAAAGGCTGTTTCGTCGGATTTAGAAAATCATAACTCTGATATATCCTCCACTGGAGTGGTTGTACCACCGTAAATTCATCGTCTTCCATTTTTTTTGTCTTTGGTTTTTTCTTTGGTTTTACTCCTGATTCGCGTAGATCAAGAAATTTTTCAGTGCTGCTTTCTGTGATATCTTTTTGTATAGCTTTTTGCTCTGCGCAGGATTTACATTCATCATCTGTTTCCTTGGGTGTCTCTGTTGTGGCCGGCATATCGTCGCGGGATATAAAGTTTTTCATGGCTTTTAGAAGAAGTCTGTTTGTTATACCGTAAGTGATTAAATTGGTTTTACCTATCTGGTCAACTGAATCGAACATCGGTGCTGTTATATTATTCCTTGTGTTATCAAAAAATGGATGAGCGGTTTGCTGTATGGTTGGGATCACATGATAATCTACGAATGGTTCTATTGTGTGCTTGACAGCTCTATATTGTTTGTCGTCTCCCCTTTGATATACTCTGGATATTTCTGATGTCATATTTATATCAAAATCCGTATATGTCCTGTGCGCGTTTCCATCAACGGGGAGTTTATAAAAATCATATCTCATACCGGCGACAGGAGTTATTTTCAGAGCCGTGGTAGTTATAGGTATGGATACCCTTGGGAAAAAATCGAACCTCTGTCCTGTTCTTATAAATTCAGTTCCATCGAAAATGTTATTGCCGTTTACATCGTCAAAGAAGGGACCAGGTCTATAGACGTTAAGATATGAGGCATCAGCGTCGAACATAAAGATAGAATATTTTGTTTTTGCAAAGTTTATCGTAAGTTCAGGCAGCCTTTGGAGCTGTTGTTTATTCGATTCAAGAGGGTTTTTGCTGAGCAGATCGCGATAATAGGACGCATCGGCGGTATACGCAAAATTGTCTGTATGGGTCATAAAAACGAATCTGCTTTCAAGAGCAGGATCTGCTCTGCCCTCCATTTCATCCGCAAAATCCCTGGGGATATTTGTATCGCTGGCATAGGCCACCTTCATCTTTAAATAAGTATCATCGAGTAGTTTGAAATCTTCATCCATCTTAAAACCGGTACGGTTCTTTTTTCCCAGCGGTAAGCCGTTGTATATTATGGATGCGAATTTTGTATCATCTATATGGAAATAATATAATTTTGATGATGATTCGTCTGAAAATACTGACCGGAACTCGACGGATTCCTTTGTACCCCTGTTCCCGTAATGACCAAGGGTGAAAGTGGCATCATAGCTTCTTGATATGGCCCAAAAATAAGGTTCCTGTATGTTAAAGCCATCAGTACCAAATCCAAAACTTGGAGGCAAAAATCCAGTCTGACGTTCGTTTTTTATTGGGAGTACCAGATACGGTATATATGTAATCGGTAAACCAAAAGCCTCTACAACTACATCCTTAAGGTGTGCATATTCACCGGTAGTCATATCTATATGATTGCCATAAAGTCTCCAATCGGGAGGGCTGTTCGTACAACTTGTGTACGACCCTTCATCTATCAGAAAATGGCTCCTGCTGACCCTGTTTATCTTTGCTCCTTCGAATATATCTTTTCCGGAAAGGATTTTGCCGTTTATGATCATTCCTTTTGCGGAATTCATGCTGCCGTCGAGTTCTAAGGATCTTATATCAAGAGTACCGCTATTATATTTTACATTTCCAATAGCCTTGAACGTTTCAGTCTTGGTGTTTAGTTCAACGGAATCTGCCTTGAGCACGCTGTTGTCCTTTACTATCGTTACATTACCTTCTAATTCAACCTTATTCTCCTGAGCACTTCTTGTATATTTATCCGCGGAAAAACGAGAACGTCCCTGATTTTCTTGTGCAGGAGATAAACCGCATAATATTGTCAGGATTATCCAAAGCATCTAGCGGTATTCCTCTAAGAGTTTTGATATTTCCTCAAAATTAAATATAGAGCCTGTAAACACTATAACTCCATTTTCTTTCATTGTCTTATTGAAAGCATCTTTGTAATCCTCGCAGACACATACATTTTTCCAGGTTGGATCAATAACATCCATGTAGTCCTGCCGTGTTATTTGTCTTCCCTCCACCACAGTGGGTATAAGAAACATTTTATCAGCCACCTTGTGAAGAGCATTGATCATATTGTCATAATCCTTATCCTTCATAAAGCCGCAAGTTATGTGGATAGCCTCATTTTTATGATATTCCAATAGAAATTTTATCGTTGCGAATATGCCTTCAATATTATGGCTTACATCCAGATACACTGTTTTGTCTTTAATATTGATTTTTTCAAGGCGTCCCCGCCAACTTACATTCTCCAGGGCGTTGTTGATTGTTTTTTCCGTACCGTGGATATTTAAGAGATTGAAAGCCATTGCTGCACACGCTGCGTTTTTGTACTGATGCTGTCCGTTTAACGATTTTTTGAGATTTTTATATTCTATTTTTTCTCCATTACGATCCGATCTGATATGAACATCAAAACTTTTATCCTTGTTTACGTAATATTCAAAATCCGATCCCATCACGAAAGTCTTTTTTATTCCTGCGTTGTTGGCAGCTTTTATAAGAAAATCATCGCACGGTGTATGTGATATTACGGCGTATGCTCCGTTTTTTAATATGCCTGCTTTTTCCTTTGCTATGTCCTCAAGACTACTGCCCAAATATTCCATATGATCCATTGCGATGCTGGTTATTATGCATATTTCCGGTTTTATCACGTTCGTAGCATCAAATCTTCCCCCAAGGCCGGTCTCTATTACGGCAAACTCAATCTTTTCTTCTACAAAATGCATAAAGCATAACAGCGTAGTAAATTCAAAAAAAGTAAGAGGTATATCTCTACATTTTTTAAAAATGGTATCTGAATATTGCGCTATTTTTTCATCACTGATGAATTCGTCGTTTATTTTTATCCTTTCATGATAATACAAAAGATGAGGAGAGGTATAAAGGCCAACTTTACTGTTTTTCCTGTGAGAGCAAATAAGTTAGATCAAGTCCCAAAACCCCCAGAGATTGGTTCATATTATCAAGACCAAGCTTAATGCCCATCTTGGATAGAGAATATATCCTGTCTAAAAAGTCCTTTGGTACTGCCATTACTATCTCGCTATCCAGATAATACTCTTTATCATTGATTTTTCAACTTCTAGTGTTATTAAAATAGCTTATGATTCAGGTTCTAAGAGGCATGAAAGACATACTTCCCCCGGAAAGTATAAAATGGGAAGAATTGCAGCGTATCGCCGAAGATGTGTTTTCCTCTTTCGGTTACAGGCTCAGTATTACGCCTATAGTTGAAAAGACTGAGCTCTTTGTGCGATCCGTTGGTGAAAACACCGACGTGGTTTCAAAAGAAATGTACACCTTTACGGACAGGGGTGATGAATCCGTAACACTAAGACCGGAGGGCACAGCCTCTATAATGAGGGCGTATCTTTCAAGCCCTGAGTGGAAGGGAAAGATGCTTAAGACCTGGTATTGGGGACCGATGTTCAGATACGAGCGTCCTCAAAAAGGCCGTTACAGACAATTCTACCAATTTGGCCTTGAGGCTATAGGTACAGATTCCCCATACGTTGATGCGGAGCTGATATATCTGCTGGATCATTTCTATAAAAAGATAGGCATAGACGACGTTAAGGTGGAGATAAATTCTATCGGCTGTTCAGATTGCAGGCCGGCCTATAAAAAGGACCTTGTTGATTTCTTTAAATCTCAAAAGAATAACTTATGTGAGGACTGTCAAAAGAGGCTGGATGTTAATCCTTTGAGGGTGCTTGATTGCAAGAACCCATCGTGCGCATCCGTTATAGCAAAAACTCCGAACATACAAAAATATCTTTGTCAGACCTGTTCCGCACATAACACTATTTTGCTTGATACATTAAAGTCTTTAAATGTGTCTTACAGCATAAATCCGTACCTTGTGAGAGGTCTGGATTACTACAT